>JAFGPY010000289.1 GCA_016935955.1 Planctomycetota bacterium | reverse complement strand
GTGGCGCGAGATGCTCCTGAATTCTCCCGACGGTGTCGGCTTGCAGCAGAAACTCGACGAGCAGGCCGTCGACATCGATCTGGTGCCCGACCTTGCTGATGCCCAGGAGCCGCACCCTGGCGGCCGTGACGAGCAACCGCCGGGCCAATCGGATACCGACATCGGGGAACCAAGCGATTCGTCCGCGCATGGTGCACCAAGCCGCGGGAAATGGTTGTTCCCTGTCGTTGCCGCCGCTGCTTTGGGCGCTGTGGCGTTCATCGTCCTGAGGCGTCGGAAACAGAGCTCGCCCTGACCGTACAGCCGACCGCACACCTTGTCCCCAAGGGCAAGGCGTGCGGTCGCGAACATACGCCACAACCTGCTGCGCGACACTGTTACTACGGGTTTGCCGGCAGCGTCCCGAGTCTGATGCCAGGCACGTCTCCGTGCGGATAACAGTCCATCTGAAGGGCCGGGCTGTCGGCGGGCACGCGGAAGTCGCGACTCTGCGGGTCGGCGAACCCGGGATCGGCTGCGCGGCCGCCGGCCTCGAACGTCAACTCCTGCCGCAGGTCGTCGAGCGTGGCGTACTTGCTGTGCCGCTTCCACGTGACGCCCCAATGGAACAGTCCCTGCCACGGGCGAGCGTGGTAGAGGTTGCCGTCGAAGACGATCTTGAGGCCTTCGAGCCGCAGGTCGTCCGGCGGCCGGCCGACGGCGTCCGCCGGCTGCACAGCCGTGCGCCACGATTCACGGCGGCCCGGTTTCCAGACGGCTTCGGGCCAGTGCCGTTCGTCGTCGATGTCGAACCAGCCCCAGACCTGGGCGTCGCGGTTCAGGGCGAGGATGTTCCGGCGAACGGTTTCGTCGTGATTCCAGACCCACTGCTTCTTCGCGTCGTCGATGCGCGGCGTCGTCCGTTCAGCCTCGCGGAAATTGAATCCTTCGTGGTTGCCGAAGATCAGGTTGCGCTCGATGAGGCAACCGGGCGACGACGAGACGCTGATGCCTGCGGCTGCGCCCCACGAGCCCGGCGTGTCGGCGAAACCGTTGCCGACGATCACGTTGTCGTGGGCGTGAAGGCCATGGGAGATTTCGTAGAAGATGCCGCAGTCCTCGTTGTCGGCGATCAGGCAATTGCGGACCACGCACTGCTCGTTGCCGATGTCGAACCAGACGCCGTGCCCGCGGTTCCGCAGGAAGCGGCTTCGCTCGAGCACGGCCCCGCGGCTGAGGTCGAGCTTGTTGCCGCCGGCTTCCCAACCGCGGTCGAATCCCTTGACGTTGTTGTTCTCGATCAGGCACTCGGTCAGGAGCAGATGGTGGGCCCGGCTCGCCCGGAACCCCTCCTGGCCGTTGTCGCGGAACGTGCAGCGACGGACGACCAGGTCGGCCGCGTTCAGGTTCGCCCCGCAGGAATTCATTTGCTCGAAGACGCAGTCCTCGACGACCCCGCCCGGCCCCTCGAACTTCGCGCCGCCGTGCTGGGCCATGTTGGCGGCGTAACGGAACCGCAGGCCGCGCAGGCGGACGTGGGCGCCCTTGCAGAGCCACAGCAGCGACCGCGACGAGGCCTCGACCGGTGGCGCGTTCCTGGCCGACAGGTCCGACCCGTCGCGCGGACAGACGTAGAGTCGCTTGGCCTCCAGATCGACGTAGAACGTGCCGCGACTCAGCTTGTCGCGTCGCAACACTTGCAACAGGCTGTAGCCGCGGATCAGCACCTGCTCGCTGCGGCCGATCATGCGGTGGTAGTCGTCGTCCGGGTGCGTGAATTCCTTGTTCCATTGGATGAAGCGGTGCGGCCACGGCGTGCTGTAGACGACCTCCGCGTCGGGCTCCTTCCGCCACTGGCGCAGCTCGTCGGCCCCGGTGACGACCACGTGTTCGCCGGGCGCCGCCTCGAAACGAATCGGCTTGTCGGGCGTGCCGCTCCTGGCGACGGTCACCGTCTCGCGATAGACGCCGTCGTGAATGACCACCACGTCGCCGGCTTCCGCCTTCGCGGCGGCCTCGGAGATGGTGCGGCACTGGACCTCCGCGGGCAGACCGGACAACTCCGCCGGCGCGACGTGCCACGTGCGGCCAATGGCCGCGCCGGGTGCAACGTCGGCCGCCGACTCGGCCGTTGCGGTGATGGTGCCGGCCAGCAGCACAAGAATTGTGATGGTGACGGTTCGCTCAGGAAGAGTCATGATTGCACTCCCTGTCTGCCGCGGCGACAGTCTCCGCGTGGCCGCAAGCAGTCGCTACGCACTTCTGTTGTTTCGAACCCTGGGTGCCATGGCGGTCGTTGTCTGCCGCCATGCCGTTTGGGAATTGCTTCCCCAACATCATTCGCCCAGCGGCCAGGGACTGGCCAGGCGATAGTCGTTGCGGCGAAGGGCGGCCAGGTGGCCGTGCAGCGGTTTCGGTTGCCCGTCGGCATTCAGCAGGCCGCCGAAGGGGAAGGCGTGCGGCACCGAGTCGCTGAAGTCGGCCCACTCGATGGCCCGCACCATCGGGTGCGCCCGAGCCAGCAGCACGACACCCAGCCCATAGTCGGCCTGCACGTCGGGCGACCAGGGTTGCCGCCAATAGCCGAGGCTCCGCGTGAAATCCCTCTCGCCGCGAGCCAGCGAGGCCCGCGAGTCGTCGGTCCACTGGCTGGGCGCCGCGGCCGCCGTCAGTTCCAGAGGCAAGCCGACCTTGGCCAGCAGGTCGATCGTCCGCAGCAGTTGCAGCAGGTCGCAGCCGGGATAGCCGAGCGGCACGGCCAGGGCGTCGATCGCCGCGCCGCCGCGGTGCAGGCACTCGCGGATCGTCTCGAGCGGCTTCGGCAGCGCAAGCCGCACGGCGGGGTCCTCGGGCGGCAGGGCCATCCGCCAGGGGAAAATCTCGCCGACTCGCAGCACGATGCGCGCGTCGGGGCATGCGGCCTTGACGGCCCGGGCCGTTTCGAGCGCCAGCGGAATCATCGCCGGCTCCAGGTTCAGCCCCGGCGCATCGGGCAGCAGCTCCCATGTGCCGATCCGAGATCGGTAGCGCACGGCCAGCCGCACGGCCGCATCACGCAGCGCGGCGAGTTCGGCATCGTCCGCCGGAATCCGCGGCTGTCCGCGGTCGTCCAGGTGCGGCAACAAGGCGCGGCCGCGCACGCCCAAGGGCGTCGTCAGCCCCACGGCCGCAGCGGCAGCCAGGGCACAGTCGGCGTGCGGTCCGCCCGCGGAGTCCACTTCCTCGGCCGCGAAGTCGACCACGCCCCGGTCATAAACGTCGGTCCAGGCCGCATGGGCTGCGGCCCCGGCGTCGGCCAGTTGGCCAAGGGAGCCGATCGTGGCGAACGGCCGCTCGCGCTCGGGCTCGGCCTCGTGGGCGATCCGCCACCGCGCCGCCTCCACGGCCAACCGCTCGCCCGCGTCCATGGCCTGGGCCAGGGCATCGTCGGCCAGGTGGCTGCGGCGATCGTGGTTGGCGAACATGGCGTCGTGCAACAGCGACCCCGCGCGGTTCAGCCGCTCGCGAAGCGCCGCGGGAATCATCGTCGCCCCGAGGCGGCCCTGGGCCTGTTCGAGTTGCGAGTTCCAGAGTACGCGGCTGCGGGCCAGTTCGTAGTTGAGGTTCCAGACCTGGGCGCTGCCGGCGCGAGGGATGCGGTACAGTTGCCCGCCGTTGTCGGCCTGCAGCCACAGGTAACCGAACTCGGGCATGGCCCAGCGGACGTTCAGCAGGAACGCTTCGTGCGGCGCGGCCAGGTCGCGCTCGTGAACGTCGAGACCTTTCTCGTGACCGACCAGCGGACGGCTGCACAGGTCGCCGTCAACCGTCGTCAGCAGCACCTGGCCGATGTCGGTGCCGCCGAGGCGATTGTCGTCCTGTCCGAATGCGGCAAATTGCAGTGTGGCCATTCCAAGGTCTCCGCGCCGTCCACCCGCCAACGGCAAGCATCCCCCGGAGTCCCTTGGGCTCTCCGGCCAACTCTCCGCCCGGCCATTTGGAGGTCACCTTGTTTCCGGAGTCCGCTAGTCACCGTTGCGAGGAACCGCTTTCCCGCCGCTAATCTTGACGTCATTGCGCTGGAAGACGGCTCTGCCGCGCAGCATCTTGGCAGGATTCTTGAGGCCGAAGGTATGGGTTCGTCCGCCTCCGCCGACTCCGGCCTTGCTGCCCTCATACTTCCAATCCGCCTTGTTGACGAAAACGACATCCACTCGCCAGACCACAACGGGACGGCCCTGCTCTAAAGAACACGTCGGATCCACGAGATAGCGCCACACAATATACCACCCCGGGTGGTCGTAATGCGACTGCACGGCCCAAGGGCGCTTGCTCGCCTTGCACTCCAGCGATTCCTGCGGAGTGGGAGAGTTTCCGCTTCCTCGACGCTTCAGATCGGGGAACCGTTGCTGAGCCAAGTCGGCATGGCGGTGCTTCTCGTAGACGCTGTTGGAATCGAGCGCTTTGGTGGCGTAGATGCCTACCAAGGCGCTGAAGACGTTGGCCTGCTCAAAATACAAATCAGCCAAGTCGGCAAGTTCGCGTTCAACATACTGAATGGCTTTCTTGACGGCGGTCGTCGTGAGACCCGGAGGCAGGGGCACCGTTTTGTCGAAGTCCTCATTTCGCGCCATTGCCGTTGGTCTCCTTGGGCTGATAGGCGGCCAGCAGGGGAATCGCTTTACTTGCCATGATGAAGTATGCCTCTTCCTTCTCGATCCCGATGCTCCGAAGCCCACATGCCGCAGCCGCCGCGATGGTGGAGCCAGAGCCCATGAAGGGGTCCAGAAGAACCCCGGTTCCCAAGGGCAACGAAGCGCGAACGATCTGTCGCAGAAAATGTTGTGGCTTAAGAGACGGGTGGGGCGCGATCTTCCGTTCATGGCCGCGCGCTGGCGACGAGTAGATAAGGTCCCGGAACGGCTCTTTCGGCGAGATGCGTTTCAGGCCGCCGGTGCCCCATTTGCGAAGATTGTCCTGCACTCTTCCCTCGCACGGTTTTCGGAACAGCCCCCAAGGTTCCCAACTCGATCGCGGCATCACCGAAACCTGCGAGAACTCGTCGTGAGCGTTCTTGGGGCGGTCGCCGCCTCGCAAGGTTTTCACAACACGGATGATCTCGCCCCGCTTCTCGAAACCCGCCTGGATGAAAGGCTCGTAAACCAGGTAGGAAACCAGCGGGTTAGTGGCAATGAACACGTGAGCGCCGGGAACCAGTGCAGGCATCAGCAACCGCGCAAGACACGCGAAAAACTCGCGCAACGATTCCTTGTCCGCCTCAGTCAGCACGGTGAAACGCGGCAAGGGCCGACGCCGGCAACCATCATAGGACGGCGGTATGCGCCACACGCCTCCTTTCCCGTTACGCATCTTCTCAAGTTGCTCGGACGTATACTCAAGCAAGCCATAAGGCGGATCAGTGACTACCGCATGAATGCTGTTCGCCGCGGCTTTCTGCAACCACGCGAAAGCGTCGACGCAATGGAGTTCGTAGGGAACATGCCTGCCACTTGCCCTCGGGTCGGTGCCCTTCGGCCGCTTAGCGTGTGGCGGCATATTGTGTTTCACTTTGTGCACGGCGCCATCCTATTACAGCGTCTCCGAGTACCTTCACATCCGGCACTATTCTACTGCAAACTGCCCGTCTGCATAAGGTTTTCTTGGGCTCAACTCCAGCGTCTTAACCGCGACCGCGCTTCCTGGTTGGCGGCGCGGACGACGAGCGGCGCGACGTCGTTCGCCCCGGGGCGCGACCCTTGCCGGCGCCGCGCTTGGAGTCGCGGCGTTTGTGTTCGCCATGCTTGCGTTCACCGCGCTTTGCGGCCCCGCCCTTGCGCCGCGCGCGGTCCGGTTCCTCTTCGCCGCCCGAGCGCCGGAAGATCAGTCGCAGGGGCACTTCGGCAAACGGCAGCGTCTCGCGGAATCGGTTCACCAGGTACCGCGCGTAGTCGGCCGTGACGTGGACCGGGTCGTTGACGAACAGCGTCAGAGTCGGTGGGTCGACGGCCACCTGGGTACCGTAGTAGAGACGGATCATCTGGCCCTGTTTGCCGCTCGGCGGTTTGCGGCGGCGGACCGCTTCCTCAATGGCCTTGTTGATGCGCGAGGTCGAGACGCGCGTGCGGGCCTGCTTGTAGAGGCTGCGGGCGACGTCCAGGGCCGTCTCGATGTTCTTGCTGTCCAGGGCCGTCGTGAAAGCGATCGGCGCGAACTCCAGGCCCGGCAACTCGTGGCTGATGTAGTCGCCGAACTCGCTCGTCGTGGCCTTGTCCATGGCCAGGTCCCACTTGTTGACGACCAGGACCACGGGCTTGCGATGCTCCATGACGTAGCTGCCGAGGTGCTTGTCCACACCCGACAGCGGCACCGTCGCGTCGATGAAATGCATCGTCACGTCGGCGCGGCGGATGGCCTCCTCGGCCCGCACGCGGCTGTAGTACTCGATGTCGCCCTTGACCTTCCGCTTCTTGCGGAGGCCGGCCGTGTCGATCACCGTGTAGACCAGGCCGTCTTTCTCGATGCGGATGTCCACGCTGTCGCGCGTCGTGCCAGGCACTTCGCTGACGATGACGCGCGGCTCGCCGGCCAGCGAGTTGATGAACGTGCTCTTGCCGGCGTTCCGCTTGCCGACAATGGCGATCCGCATGGCCGTCTCGGCCGGACGCTCGTCGCCCTCGGCCTCGGGCAACCGCACCGCGATGGCCTCCAGCAGTTGCTCACGACGACGGTGCTCCGTGGCCGAGATGCACAGCGGCTCGCCAAGGCCCAGACCGAAGAAGGCCGGGGCTTCCTGATCCAGCTTCTCGCTGTCGGCCTTGTTGGCCACGAGAATCACCGGCTTGGTCTGCTTGCGCAGCCGCGCGGCCACCAACTTGTCCAGCGGCGTGACGCCCTCGCGGACGTCGACAACCATCAGCAGCACGTGGGCCTCGTCGATGGCGTGCGTGATCTGGGCCTCGACCTCGTCGGTCAGGGCGTCGGCGTCCTCGATGCCCATGCCGCCGGTGTCGACCAGCTCGAAGTAGCGGTCATCGAATTCAATGATCGTCGAGACGCGGTCGCGCGTCACGCCGGCCGTCGGATCGACGATGGCGATCCGCTGCCGGGCCAGGCAATTCAGCAGGCTCGACTTGCCGACGTTCGGCCGACCGACGATGGCTACGATGCCCATGGGCATAAGGCAAGGATTCTCCAATAGAACAAACGACTAGGCTTCATGGAACGCAAGTGTTAGCTCGATTCGGTGTCTAAGTCCAAGCTGGATGACGACTCTCCGGCAATCCTCAGGAATTCCTTCGCAGCGTTCTTGAGTGCCTCATTAAGATTCAGATTGAGGGCTTTGGCACACTCGGCCACAATCTTGAGGATGTTGAGGGTGGCATCTTGCGCCACCTCAACGTCTGTTGGTGGGTGGGGTTGGTAGTCGAGCCATTTCCGTTCTCCATCGGCTTTCATGTATCGAACACTTGCGGAGACCGAAGAGTGAACGAAACTGCACTCTACTGGATAGCCTACTCTCTGACGCCAGAGCAAGAACTCCCCTTGACCCATCTCGCGAACGGTCTGCGCAAGCCACTCGACAGAGCCACCCCACCACGTTGCTTGGTCCTCTGGGTACCTGTCCTTGAGTTGTTCGTACTTCTCACTCAGCTGCCTAACGTCGTCTTTCCGTTCTTGAAGAAATGCTTCTAGCCTCGGGTCCTTAAGCTTCCGTAGGTTCTCGTAGTGCCTATACTGAGCGACATCCCAGAAATCGCAGAACTTCCTGCCACGCCGTCTTGGCTTGCCGTTGATGTAAGTAGCCTGAAGGGCTATCTCAAAGAGGCTCCGATTCAGGATCATTGCGTCTTCTTCAAAGCCCTTGAGCCAAAGAAGACTCAGCGCCTGATACGTCTTACAGCTCTTGGCCAGGAAGTAACCCATAGCATAGCAGTACATCTTGTCTTCCGCATGCGGGCTATCAACGGTTACGCTTTGGGTGACTATGGCATTTGCGAAGTCGATGCCCACATCGAAATAGGCTTGCCCCTTTGAGAGTACGCTCATGGGTGCCCTCATCTTCACAGACGGGGTGGCATGGCCACGCTTGCGTGGCCATGATCCTATCGTTCCGCGTGGGTGCAAGCACCCACCCTACGTCTACTTCTTCCTGGCCTTGCCGCCCTTCTTCGCGGCGGCCGACTGCTTCTTGCGGAAGGCCACCATGGCCGCAGGCAGCGGCGGACGGTCGGCGCCTTTGACCTGCTTGGCGTAGCCGCTCGGCAACTTCAGCGGCACGGGCACCTCGGCCTTCTTCAGCGGCAACTTCACTTCCTCGCCGCCGCGACGAGCCGACTCGTAGATGCCGAGGATGATCTCGACGGCCTTGCGGTGCTCGGCCAGACCCAGGGCGTTCGGCGTGCCCGACTGGATGGCGTCGCTGAACTCCTGGAACGCGGCCGTGAACATGACGTGGAACGAGCCCAGGGCCGCAGGGTCGCTACCCGTCGAGCCGCCCTCGGCCGGCTTGTTCACCGGCGGGACGCCGCCGGTTTCCAGAATCGTCTTGTCCTCAGGCTGCTCTTCGGCGAACTGCCAGCGGGTGATCTTGCCTTCATAGGTGGCGTTGCCCTTGTCGCCGCAGACTTCCACGGTGCCGTGCGGTCCGGGGTAAGCGGCCGTGGTGCCGTGGATGACGCCCAGGGCGCCATTGGCGAACTTCAGGATGGCCACGGCGGTGTCCTCGACGGCGATCCGCTCGTGGGCCAGCAGGCCGGTGTAAGCGCGGATCGACTTGACGGGGCTGCCGACCAGCCACTGCAGCATGTCCACGTAGTGCACGCCCTGGTTCATCAGGCATCCGCCGCCGTCGAGTTCCCACGTGCCGCGCCAGTCGCCCGAGTCGTAGTACTCCTGCGTCCGCCACCAGATGCACTGGGCCGTGGCCGTGGCGATGCGGCCGAAGCGGCCGGCCTCGACCGCCTTCTTGAACAACTGCGACGGCGGGTTGAAGCGGTTCATGAAGCAGCCGCCATAGTACGTGCCGCTCTTCTTGAAAGCCTTGGTCATCAGGTCCATGGCCTCGAGGGTCACGTCCATGGGCTTTTCGCAGAAGCAGTGCTTGCGGTTCTGCGCGGCCCAGATGGCGATCTCGTGGTGGTTGCCGCTCGGCGTGCAGACGTGGATCACGTCGATCGGAACCTCGCGAAGCATCTGATCGCGATCGGTGAACCAGGGCACGCCCGCCTTCTCGCCCAGGGCCTTGGCCTTCTCGGGCACGATGTCCATGACGGCCACGAGCCGGCTGCCCTTGACCATGCCCAGACATGTGGCGTGAATGCCGCTGATGACCCCGCAGCCGACGATTGCATGATTCAACACGACAAACCCTTTCGTGCCTGGTCCCTGGTGGTCCCGACCTTCGGGAGACCCGCGGCCGTCGCTTCCAGGCAAGGGGCGACGGCCGGTGGAGTTTCGGTGTTCACATGCGGCAACGAACGGGCGGTTGCCTCACGGCATGCCCCGTGCTGGGTGCCATGCCTGCCCCCGCAGGCATGCCGAACATCGCACGCGACACGCATGGCTGCGGGGCAGCCATGGCACCCGCCAACCATCCTACGCGGGCACGGCAGGCCGTGCCCCTACAACACGCTGCATGCGCCACGGCCGGCCTTGGCTCCGGTGAGCCCGTCGAACCGTCCGGCCGTGCCGACTATTCTGCGCGGCCTAGTTGTCGCGGCGAAGGCGGATCCACGAACGGCGGAAGCGGTCGTGCCACGGCGCGTGCCGCCTGAGGCCCAGCCGCCGCATCGACGCCTTCCAGTCCTTACGGGCCGCTTCCTCGACCTCGCCCTCGTAGGGCCGCTTGGGCCCGAGGTGCCGCAGGGCGAACGTCGTTACGGCCAAGGCCATCTTGTGACGAATCCTGCCTGCGAGCATGATGCTGTCCCCCAAAAATCACCGCTGCACGGCGCGGCCGACGCTACGGAACACCTCGTCGCGGTCGCGGCTCTCGCGCCAGGCCCGGCACGCCAACTGAGCCCGGTCGCGAACCTGGAGGTTTGCGGCCACCACCGTCGCGTGACTGATGCCCGCGTCCACGGTCTCGCCGGCCTGCACGTCGTGCTTCAGGAGCCAGGCGCTCAGCTCGTCCTCGTACTCAGCTGGATAGAGCAGGGCCGCCACCCACGGGAACTGCGGCTGGTAGCCGAGTTGCCCGTACAAGAGCCGCGCCTTGCACGGCAGCGGATCGCTTTCGGCCAGGGCCGTCAGATCGTCGAAATCCTTGCGGGCCCGGTCGGCGTCGCGCGAGCAGAAGACGAAGGCCGACTCGACGTCGAACCGTCGCGAGGCGACGCCCTTGAGTTCGACCGTCCCGTCGGGATGCATGCGATGCACCTTGTAGACGCGGACGTCGCGGTACTTGTCGCTCTCCAGCAGGACGCCGACCTCTTCAGCCGTGTAACCCACGGCGGCCGCGTCGCCGAAGTCGACGACATAGAGGCCGTCATAGTTCTTCTGAGGATCGAGTCTCGGGAGTCTCATGGTTCCGCGTGGCTGCAAGCAGCCACCCTACATACTGTGTGTTGGGTGCCATGCCTGCCCCTGCAGGCATGCCGAACGTCGCACGCGACACGCATGGCTGCGGGGCAGCCATGGCACCCGCGTTACATACTACACCCTCATCGGCCGCAGCCATCACTCCTCCCCCTTGACGGGGGAGGTGCCGCCGACAGGCGGCGGTGGGGGTGCCGCACGGAGGCAAGGCACCGAATGCGTGTGTCTTTGCCGTTCGTCACCCTCACCCGGCCCTTACGGGCCACCCTCTCCCGTCAAGGGAGAGGGGTCAAGACCCCATCTCGTGCGCTCATTTCAGCTTCAGCCGCGCGAAGCGGCGCTTGCCGACCTTCAGCACGGCGCCGTCGTCGAACTGCACGTTACCTTTCGGGTCCTCGATCGTGCGATCGTCGATCGAGACGCCGCCCTGCTGCACCAGGCGCATCGCCTCGCCGTTGCTCTTGGCGAAGCCACACAGGCTGATCAGCTTGGCGATCCAGATGCCGCCGTCGCCCAGCTCGGCCCGGTCGATCGCGACCTCCGGCATGTCGCTGGGCAGTTCCTTGCGGGCGAAGACGCGGTCGAACTCGGCGGCAGCAGCCTCGGCCGCGGCGGCGTCGTGGAACTGCTCGACGATGATCCGCCCCAGGCGGGCCTTGGCCTCGCGCGGGTGGACCTTGCCGCTCGTCAGCTCGCGCCGTTCGTCGTCGCCTACCGACGTCAGCAACTCGTAGTAGTTGCCCATCAGGGCGTCCGGAATGCTCATTACCTTGCCGAACATGTCGGCCGGCTCGTCGGTCACGCCGATGTAGTTGCCTTTGCTCTTGGACATCTTCTCGGTGCCGTCCAGGCCGACCAGGATCGGCATGATCAGGACGATTTGCGGCTTCTCGCCGTCGATCCGCTGCAGGTCGCGGCCCACCAGGTTGTTGAATGTCTGGTCGGTGCCGCCCAGCTCCACGTCGGCCTTGATCTGCACCGAGTCGTAGCCCTGCATCAGCGGGTAGAGGAACTCATGGATGCCGATCGGGTCGCCCGCCTTGTGGCGGAGGGCGAACGTGTCGCGCTCCAGCATGCGGGCTACGGTCATCTTGCTGGTCAGACGGATCACGTCGGCAAAGGACAACTGGGCCAGCCACTCGCTGTTGCGGCGGACTTCGAGCTTCTCGGGCGCGAGGTCCAACACCTTGCCGGCCTGGGCCAGGTAGGTTTCGGCATTGGCGTCGATGGCCTCGCCCGACAGTACCGGGCGGGTCTTGTTCTGTCCCGACGGGTCACCGACGCGGGCCGTGTAGTCACCGATGATCAGGACGGCCTTGTGGCCGAGGTCCTGAAATTGCCGCAGCTTCCGCAGCACGACGGTGTGCCCCATGTGGATGTCCGGGGCCGTCGGGTCCATGCCGAACTTCACTCGCAGCGGTTTGCCCGACTGGTAGCTCTCGGCGAGCCGCGCGGCCAACTCGTCGCGCGAATAGATTTCCACGGCCCCGCGTTCGAGGACCTTCATGTCGCGCCCGACGCGCTCGCGAATCTCGGCCGGCAGATTGTCCATGATCCCCCAGTCCTTCCCAATGTGCACTTGCGGCGTGAGGTAACCCGTTATGATAGACCATCGCCATGGGGGATTCAAGGCGCAACCGGCCGCCTGCGCGCAGCGGATGCCGCCAAGGGAAGGCATTGCCGATCTTCCGCGGCGCGAGGGTGCGATCCGCGGGCAGGCGAGCCTACGACCGTCGCCGCCTCAGGAGCAGCGGCAGGCCGACGGCCAGCAAGGCGAGGGTCGCCGGCTCCGGGACGAGCAGGACAGGGTCGCCCGAGTTCACCCAGACCTGGACCTCGGTTACGCTGTCCTGGAGGGTGATGTAGGCATACGGAGTGACGTCATTGTAGCCGTGGATCTGCAGGTACAGGTCGGTCAGCGGCGCGCCCGGATTGCTGTCGACGAAGTAGAAGCGGGCCAGGATCATGCCCGGCTGAAGGCTGCTCATCGGCACCATATCCGGAGCACCGCTCGACTGAGCGCCGAAACTCATCCAGGGGTGGCCGCTGTCAATGCCAGCATCCGCCACGTTCGGGCTCCCGAAGGGTTCCCAGGCATAGGTGCCCGGCGACAACAGGGCAGCCGTTTCCCCGCCTGTAAGATTGTCCAGCAGGTCGGCATAGCCCGTGAACCGCGCGGCGTCGCTGCCGCTGAGAATGGCCCGGGCGCCGAAACCAGAGGCCGAGCTCGATCCCGGATCCGAGACGCTCCACACGGTCAAATCGAAGTACATCAGATTGCCGCTGCCCTGGGGAAGCGTGACGCTTGGAATCACGTCCCCGACAGCACATGATGCCGCCACCAGCAGAAACAGCGCGGTCGCAAGGAACCTCATACTGGAGTTTCCCCTGTCTTGGCGTGTGCGCAGAGGGTGGTTGTATCGGCGTAGGGCCGTTAGGTGAGACGAGCATGAGCGGTGCGGC
>JAFGPY010000288.1 GCA_016935955.1 Planctomycetota bacterium | reverse complement strand
CCGCCGTCCAGCCTCGGCGGAATCGGCCCGATCTGGTGGTTGACGATGCGGTCGTACTTCTCGCCCGTGACCGTGCGGACGGTGATCGCCAGCGTGGGCGCGATGCCGCCAGCCTCGCAGATCTGCACGGCCTGCTCGACGGTGCCGGGGACCGGCTCGTGCGACCGTAGCTTCCACCAGGCCTCCGCCTTGCCCCGGGCGTAGCCGGTGTGCTCGAAGCAGACCCACTCGCTGCGGTGGTCGTTGAAGCCGACCCGGTAATCGACGCGCATCGTGGGCGGATGGCCCTCCGGGGCGTCCCGCTTGACGTGGACGCCGTAGTAGACTTCGCTGACGGGATACTCGATCTCCGTGACCTCGCCGGAGAGCACGCCCGCTGTCGTGGCCTCACGCTCGTGCTTCTCCCGCTCGCGGGCCGGGAACTCGTATCCGCACTCGGGGCAGACGGCGTAGGCGGCGTGGATCACCGCCTGACACTGCGGGCACTCCTTGGCGGGCGCTTCACCATCGCCTGTGCCGGGCTGCTTGACCTGCAGCGCATCAACCGGCCCGTGGCGGAGGATGTTGCCGCCGAAGTCCAGGACCAGGCAGTTCTCCTTGGACGGGTGCAGCCGGAAGCCCCGACCGACCATCTGGTAGTAGAGGCCGGGCGAGTTCGTCGGCCGCAGCAGCGCCACGCAGTCGATGTTCGGCGCGTCGAAGCCCGTGGTCAGCACATTGACGTTGACCAGGTACTTGAGCTGCCCGTCGCGGAACCGCCGCAACGTCTCGGCTCGCTCGAAGGGCAGCGTCTCGCCGCAGACGAACCCACACTCGTGGCCGATCTCGCCGAGCACGCGCTGGACGTGCAGGGCATGCTGCAAGCCGGCGGCGAAGATCAGCACGCTGTGTCGGTCCTGCGTGTGGTCGACGATCTCCCGGCACGCCGATCGCACCAGCGAGTCGTCATCCATCAGGGCCTCGACCTCGCCGGCGATATACTCACCGCCACGAAGGTGCAGGCCAGACGTGTCCACCTTGCGCCGGCCCGCCTTGGTCTTCAGCGGGCAGAGGTAACCCTGGACGATCAGCTCGCGGACACCGACCTCGTAGCACACGTGGTTGAGCAGGTTCTCCGGCCCGCAGATCATGCCGGTGGTCATGCGGTACGGCGTGGCCGTCAGCCCAATCAGCCGCACCCGCGGGTTGACGGTCTGCGCGTCGGCCAGGAACGTCCGGTACATGCCCTCGCCGTCGGGCGGCAGCATATGCGCCTCATCCAGAAGGATCAGATCAAAGGCGTCGAGCTCGGCCGCACGCTTGTAGACCGACTGGATACCCGCCACGATGATCGGGTGCTCAATGTCGCGGCTCTTGAGGCCGGCCGAGTAGACCCCGATCCGCATCCACAGGTCCGGGGCCATCGCGTGGAGTTTCTCGACCGCCTGCTCGAGCAGCTCTTTCACATGGGCCAGGATCAGCACGCGGCCGTTCCACTGCGTGACGGCGTCGCGGCAGATGCTGGCCATCACCGGCGTCTTGCCCCCGGCCGTCGGGATGACCACGCAGGGGTGATCATCCCGACGGCGCAGGTGGTCATAGACGGCGGCAACCGCTTCGGCCTGGTACGGGCGCAGCGAGATCGTGCTGGTGTCCGTCGCCACGCTCATGCCAGCTCTTCTCCATCACCAAGCGGGCGGCCGCAGAGCGGGCAGGCACGCAGGGGCAGCCGGTGAACGGTCACGGCCAGCTTGCCGCTGGGCGCGAGAGCAATCCGCCGGCGCGTGATCAGCAGGTCGATCAGGCTGTCGTCTTCGTACACCCCGGCGTGCTCGAGCGCATCGAGGACGGGCTTCTGGATGTTGTCCAGGTCGCGGCGGCGGCGATCCGGTGGGAAGGCATCCATGCACAGGGCGATGCGTCCGCCGGCGGGCGGCTTGCGAGGCCCGCCGCCGCCCAGGAGGGCACAGACGTTCGTGCGGAACGTCCGGCCCTCCCGGCTGATCAGCGTGCGCGGACCCACGCGACGCCAGTAGTGGTTGATGCTCGGAGGGTAAGGAAGGTTGAGGATCATCAGTATGGCACTCCTCCGAGAACACGCGGGTCTCGCATGCCCTTGCGCCCACGCTCATCGTTGAAGTACTGCGGCACGTGGGTAGACTGCAGGTAGCCGGAGCGACGCATCTCGGCACGGACCCACCTGGAGCACTTTCCGCAGTAACGATTCCTGGGGTTGCTCATGCGACATCCGCACGTCTGGCAGTTGGCAGCCACGGTGTCGCCTCCTATCGCTTCCACGGCGGGGTGGTGTCGGAGGCCGGAGCCTGCTGGGGCTGGCCGGCGGCGGCCGCCTTGGGCTCGTAGCCCTTGATCTCGTTGGTCAACTCGCCGGTGTCCTCGCGCTTCTTGACCTTGACGGTGATCAGCAGCGGGATGTTGTGCAGCTCGACCGAGTCGCGGGGCTGCATGACGCCCACCGCGTGGCAGATGGCCGACAGCTCGCTGCGGGCGATCTTGACCGCCGTGGCGTTGGGGTTGTTGAGGTTCAGCCTCGCCCACAGCACGCGGTTCTTGTACTCGCCGTCCAGAACCGTGAAGGTCATCTGGAGGTAGCTGCCCGAGCCGTTCTTGGTGGGCTTCATCTCCGTCTCGGTGATGGCCGCGAGGTACTTGCCCGCGGGGATCGGGTCGAATGACGCGGTCGGTTCCACTTGCGATGCATCGAATCCGTTCAGATTTGCCATGGATCAGCTCTCCTTGCTGGTGGTGTTGGGGTTGGCAACGAGGGCCTGCATCAGCGCAGGCCACGACAGGGGCAGCTCGGCCGGCAGGCCGTAGCGGTTCTTGGCGACGCAGGCGGGGCTGCCGACGCAGCGGAGAATGCGCTCCCCGCCGTCCTTGCCCAGCCCGGCCGCGATGGTCCGCTCGCGGTTGAAGCCGGCCTCTTCGGTCTTGGTGATGATCTTCCGCGTGGCGAACAGCACGGCGTCGGCCCACTCGGTGATCAGCGCCGTCACGTGCTTGTGCAGACGCGGCGAATAGCGGTCGTAGGCGCTGGCCTCGGGGTCCTCGAACTTCTCGACCTTGGCGTGCGCCAGCAGGATCACGCACATGCCGCGCTGGTTGCGGAGGGTGTTCAGGTCATTGAGGACCTTCCGCCAGTGCGTCAGGGCGTGCGTGTAGCCCTTGGCGTAGCCGCCATCGACCTTCTCGATGCTCGAGACGCCGTACTGTTCGCACAGCACGTCCCAGACCAGGCGTTCGAGCCAGTCGACCGAGTCGATCACCACGGTCTCAAAGTCGTGCTTCTCGTTGATCAGGGACTTGAGCGCCGACTCGACGTCGGCCAGCTTGCCGGCCAGCGGAAAGCTGGCGCAGTCGATCTGGTCGAGGCCATCCTCGGTCGGCACGAAGATGGGATTCGGTGCCTGCGAGGCCGTGGTGGACTTGCCGATCCCCTCGGTCCCGTAGATCAGCAGTCGGGGCGGGCTGTGCCGCCTGCCGGTGTGAATGTGTTGCATCATCGTCATGCGTGGTCTCCCGTGTTGGGGGTTTCGTGCGTGAGGTCGCCGGGCTGCCAGGTCATGGCCATCCGTCCGCTCACCTGGCAGGTGCGCACCGGCCCGTTGTGGACAAGCCCGGCCTGGCGCAGCTCCGGCAGGCGCTTGTGGGCCTTGATGCCGATCCGGTCCTCGATCTCCCTGGCCGTCTGGCCGGGCATCTCCGCGACCGCCTCGATGCACCTGCTTCGCTGGCGGGCGGCCGATCCGCTGGTCTCCATCTCGCGCCCGGCCATCGCGGATGTGGCTGGGTCGCCGTTGCGGTAGTTCCTTGTCATTGCGCTCGCTCCGATTCGATTGGGTCGTTCATGTCTGTGTCCGTTTTCGCTGGCCAGCGAATGCGACGGCCGGGGGTCGAACCCGGGCGGGCCTTCAGCTCACGGCAGGCAGCCCGACGTGGCCAGGAGGTCATGGCCGTGATTCACGCTCCTTCCGGCAGGAGCTACCGTCGCAGTAATGGCAGGTGCGGGAGTCGAACCCGCGTCCCCGGGGTAATGAGCCCCGAGCAGCCCGGCCCTGCCAGAAGCGCCCGGGCGGGTGTAGGGAGTCCGGCCGCGTTCCTCCGTGATGGCATCCCTGCCGCACGGCACGCCGTCCCGCCCGGGCGCGAGAGATGTCAGGTCACGTCGAGAATGCGGAGTTCCTCGTAGCCGGTGGGGAAGGCGTCGATCTCCCAGGCCCGCTTGAGCCGCCGGATGGCCGCCTCGTTCTCCTGCCGCGCGATGGTCAGCGTGTTGTCGCTGACGCGCCACACGCCGCAGCGGAACGGCTCGACCTTCTCGATGGCGATGATGTAGGCCGGGACGTGCTCGCCGATGACGGCCGCGAGGACCGACTGGTAGAAGGCGACCTGGTTGGCGTAGCGCCGGCGCTTGGCCTCGTTCTCGAACCAGGTCAGGTCGGCGGTGCTCTTGAGGTCGACGATCCCCCGATGCGGGTGCGTCCAGTCGATGCGAATCTGGCACGGCGTGCCGCAGTACTCGGCGCGGACCACGCCCTCGGACCGACCGTAAAGCAGCAGGTCCACGGCCTCGTCGTTCATGGCCACGCCCGAGGCCATGTTCTCGATCAACGCCAGGTCGTCGTGATGGATGCCCACCTTGCCCTGGGCCTTGCACCAGTCGCGGAAGGCGTTGGTGTCCCTGCCGTAGGGCTTGGAGGTGGTCTTGTTGATCGGCCCGCCTAGGGCGAACTGCGACTCGTAGGCGTCGCGGCCTTCGAGGATGCGGCAGTGGAGTCCCCGGCCGACCAGCAGCGCCGGCGTATCGGTGTCGGGGATCAGCCCCAACTGCTTCTTGCGGTACAGCCAGGGGCAGACCATGAAGTCGATCAAACCATGGCTGTTGAGGTGCTCGCCCCTCTTGGCGTGGTACTCCTCGGCCGGCTCGGCGGCCAGCACGCCCAAGTCAATCAGCACGTCGTGTTCATCGTTCTGCGGCATTGTCGGACTCCCATGTCTGGGGCTTGGCGTCGTTGCCTCGCCCGTCCGCAGAGTGATTACCCGCTCGGCCCCAAATCACGCCGTGACCCCGTAAACACACATGTGTGGTCACCTGTGTTACGGGGTCACAGATCTGCGCCCACCTGCGCGCAGAAGCTCACCCAGGTGTGTTTCAGCTCGCATTTCCGGCCCTAGAGCAGTGATCCGGATGCCTCAAGGAAGCTGCGTTCGTGGCGCTGAGATTGGCTCGGCGCGGCAAAGACGCTCACGAACGAAAGGGCTTCACATGGACATGCCGAAGTACGACGGAGTCATCGAGAAGTGGAAGGTCAACCTTATCTGCACCCGCGCCAGGCTGATGGGCTTCCGGGGACACGAGCTGCCCGACGCGATGCAGGAGGCGGCTCTGGAGGTGCTGGCGTTCCGTTACGACCCCGACCACGCCAATGGGGCTACCGAACGCACGGCGCTGACCACGGTGATCGACAACCGCCTGCGGAAGATGAAGCGGGCCGCCACGCGCTACAAGGCCCACGTGGAGACCATGGGCCAGGACGCGACGGAGTTCAGCCGCGACGAGGTGGACCCGTGCGCGATGGACGTGGCGAGCGCCCTGGCCGGCCTGACACCCCGCGAGCGGGAAGTCTGCCAGGGCCTGGCTGACGGCCTGAACATGACGGAGGTCGCCCGGCAGATCGGCTGCGGCTGGCACACTGTCGAGCGGATCGTCAAGCGGCTGCGGGGGCAGTTCCGGGACATGGGCCTGGCGGGGTGGATCGGCGAATGAGCGACCGGGATTCCCAAACATGCGTGCTGGAACCGCCGGCGGAGATTCCCTCTGAATTGACTGGATTCGGGGGCCAGGATGAGGAAGGTGTCACTGGCCCGCGACGCGAGCGGCGACCGCTGTCGATGGCGTGGATTTCGGACGAGTTGCTCGCCGAGACCATCGACCTTTGGTCGGAGTCCTACGGTCGGCCGATCAGCGAGAACGAGGCCGTGGAGATTCTCATGAACGTCAAGCGATTGGGTGAGGCGCTCCTGAAGGCCCGAAGGGAGGTAGACCGCCGATGAACGTAGTTGCATGGGCACGGGTATCGTCCCGCGAGCAGCGGGAGGGCTACTCCATCGACGCACAACTCCGGGCGATGCGCGACAAGGCGGCCAAGGCCGGCTGGCACATCGTCCGCGAGTTCGTCGTCGCCGAGTCCGCCAAGCGCGGGGCCGACCGGCTGGCTTTCAACCAGATGTTCAAGTGGGTCAAGGCCAACGCCAAGCGGGACAAGATCAACGCCATCTTCGCCCACAAGCTCGACCGCGTCTGCCGTAACATGCGGGACGCGGTTCGGCTCCAGGAGCTCGAAGACACCTGCGGCGTGCAGTTGTCTTTCGTCGAGAACCAGTTCGGCCCCGGCGCTGCCGGGGCCTTGTCCTTCAACGTCATGGCCGCCGTGGCGCAGTACTACTCGGACAACCTGCGGACGGAGGTCCTCAAGGGCATGGACGAGAAGGTGCGCCAGGGCTGGCCGACGGGCCTCGCGCCCTACGGGTACGTGAACGTCGACAACCGCGACGAGCCGGTCATCCCGCACCCCGAGAAGTCCAAGACGGTCGTTCGCATCTTCGAGCTCTACGCCAGCGGGCAGTACACCTTCGAGAGCCTCGCCGAGAAGCTGGCCCAGGAGGGCCACACCCACCGGCCCAGCCAGCCGCGATTCAACCGCACGTCGCTCTCCTACATCTTGAACAACCGCTTCTATGTCGGAGAGTTGGAACGCAACGGGCAGGTCTTCAAGGGCAGTTACCGACTCCTGATCGACCGCCGCACCTTCGACACCTGCCAGGACATCCTCAATGGCCGCAACCGCCGCACGGGCCATCCGGACATCATGCTCTCAGGCTGCGTGTTCCGCTGCGGCGTCTGCGACTATGCCATGACCGGCGAGCGCATCCGCCGCAAGCTCCGCGAGGGCGGCCACAACACGCACGTCTACTACCGCTGCGGCAACAACCACCCCGACGACGGGCACCCGAAGGTCCGCTGGCGCGAGGCCGACGTCGAGCAGGCCATCATCAAGGAACTCGGCGCGTTCCGCCTGCCCACCGACCGGCACATCCAGTGGTTCCGCGATTCCCTGGCTGCCGCGTTCAACGAGGTGGACGTGGCCCAGGCCCAGCGGAAGAAGACGCTCACCAAGCGGCGGACGGAGCTGGTCAACATGCAGGACCGCCTGCTCAATGGCTACCTGGCGGGAACCATCGAGGAGGCGGTTTTCACGGGCAAGTCGGTGGACCTGAAAACGCAGATCGAGGAAGCCGAACGCCAGCTCGACGAGACCGACCAGTTCGACCCAGCCTTCGGCCAAGCGGCGATGGCGGTCTTCGAGTTCAGCCAGAATCTCGTACCCCTGTGGCTCGGTTCAAACTCGGGCACCCGACGGGAGATCTTGGAGTGCGTCAGTTTGAACCGCCTCCTGACCGACACAAGTCTTGTGCTGATAAAGAGAAGGCCGTTCGACTTTCTCGTCGAACGGCCCTTTCTGAACAAAAGTCGGGGCGACAGGATTTGAACCTGCGACCTCTTGACCCCCAGTCAAGCGCCCTAGCCAAGCTGGGCCACGCCCCGAATGTGTGCCT
>JAFGPY010000287.1 GCA_016935955.1 Planctomycetota bacterium | reverse complement strand
CCGCTTCCGCCGCAGCACGTCCCAGCCGTCGGCAAAGCGGCCCTTGTACTTGGCGATGTCGGCTTCCTTGGCGTGCAGCGGCCAGTGTGGCGCGGTGTAGGCCACGTACTGGAACAGCGGCTCGTCGGGCGACTCGCCGAAGTGCCGGTCGATGAAGGCCACGGCGTTGTCGCTGACGGCGTCGGTATAGTAGAAGTCCGGATCGTCGCGGGCCTCGTCGTCGATGAAATGGTCGTCGCGCACCAGGGTCCGTGGCGAAAAGTAGTTGCCCGCACCGGCCAACGTGCCGAAGTAGTGCTGGAATCCGCGGCGGCAGGGCCACGTGTCGCAGGTCGTGTCGGTGATATAGTCGTTGCGGACCAGGTGCCACTTGCCCGACATGCAGGTGCGATAGCCGTTGGCCCCCAGCAGTTCGGCCATCGTGATACCGTTGTGGTTCAGGTTGCCCTCGTAGCCGTCGGGCCCGTCGTAGCCGGTCAGGATGCCGACGCCCACCTGGTGCGGGTGCAGGCCCGTCATCAGGCTGGCCCGCGACGGACTGCAGCGCGGCGTATTGTTGAACTGCGTGAAACGTATGCCGCCGTGAGCCAGGCGGTCGAGGTTGGGCGTCTCGGCCTCGCCGCCGTAGCAGCCCAGGTCGCTGTAGCCCATGTCGTCATTGAGAATCACCAGAATGTTCGGCCGTTGCGGCATCACAACTCCTCCCAGCGATAGAGAAACACGCGATTGTCGGCGGTGTGCGGCCACGGAGTTCGGCTTTCGGTGATTCTCCATCACCGGGCCGAATTGTCAACCCGCTTTGTCGCCGGCACGGAATACGCGGGCGCCCCTTGACGCCGCCGCCGCGGGCCGCTAGTCTGACTGCGTGCGGATATTTCATGGAGACCCCTGAGATGCTCAAGACCCTGTTTCTGGAACAACCCGTGTGGTTGTGCGTTGCCGCCGGTATCGCCGAGTTGATCACGATCGCCGTGTGGCAGAGCCGCCGCACGCGGGGGCTCGCCTGCCTGATGGCGTTCTGGATCGTCTTCGGCATCGGCGTGTACGTCGTGGCGACACTGGTGGACACACCGCGCGAGAAGGTGGCCAAGACCTGGGTCGAGATTCGCCAGGCGATCCGCGAGCGGCAAGCCGAGAAGCTGTTGAGCTACGTGGCCGAGGATTTCACGACCAACGGCCAGGACAAAGCGGCCATGCGGCAGTTGACGCTTGTCGCGTTCAAGACGAACGGCCCCGAGGATGTGATCATCAGCGACGGAGAACTCATCGAGAACGATTCGCAGGTTGACGCGACGGTGATCGCCCGCTACAAGCCCGCGGAAAGAATCATCACGAAGTGGCAGGTGACGTTCAAACCCGGTCCGGACGGCCAGTGGCGGGTCTCCGGCCTGACGTGCCTGCAACCGAGGAGCATGACCCTTCGCAGTGCGGTCGGCAAACTGCCCTGATGGCGTCTCGCGTTGCGCGCCTCATCCTTCCAGGGAAAGGTTCCACTCGGCAACGGCCCTGAGCCGCGCGGCGTCGGTCAGGTCGAACTGCAACGGGGTCACCGTCACGTAGCCCTCGGCCAGCGAAACCTGGTCGCTCTCGGGATCGGGCGGTCCGGCGGGGACTTCGCCTCCGGTGATCCAGAAGTACGGCCGGCCGCGCGGGTCGGAGCGGCGAATCATCTCCTCGCGCGAGGGCGGGATCGACATGCGGCACACGCGGAGTCCCTTGGGCGCCCCTTGCGACAGGTCCGGCACGTTCAGGTTCAGAAGCATGTTTGCCTCGCCGCTCCGTCGGGCCATGGCCTGGTCGATGACCCGACAGACGATGCGGGCCGCCTCGCGGAACTGCATCGAGTCGCTGAAGGCCAGGCTTGCGGCCACAGAGGGTACGCCGTAGAACGCCCCCTCAATCGCGGCGGCCACCGTGCCGCTGTAGAGCACGTTGATCCCGACGTTGGCCCCGTGGTTGATGCCCGAGACGACCAGGTCGGGCTTGCGGTCCTTCATCAGCACCAGCAAGGCCAGCTTGACGCAGTCGGCCGGCCGCCCGTCGACGCTGTGACCGCGGACGCCGTCGGCCATGTCGATCTCCTGGCAGAACAGCGGCTGCGACACGCTGATGGCGTGGCCCACGGCGCTCTGCGGCGTGGCGGGAGCCACCACGGTCACCTCGCCGCGAGTCGCGAGTTCGTCGCGCAGGGCCAACAGCCCCGGAGCCATGATGCCGTCGTCATTGGTCAGTAGAATCCGCATGGTCAGCCTTCCGTGGTCCGACGCCGTGCGGCGGCCGACCCCGGCCGGGAGGCCGTCCGGGTGGCCGGAATTCCGCTTGAAGTCATCGGAGAAATATGGTCTCTTTTGCCGGCAGGTCGCATCATACGGTCCGTGGCGGCGGATGTCAAACATCGGGGACACCAGCGACATGAGCAGCACGTTCCGCGTTCCGCAGAGAATCGCCTTCGGCTGGGGGGCCCTGGCCGACCTGGGCAAGCTGGCCGCGTCCCTGGGCGGCCGCGTGTTGCTCGTGACGGGCCGCCGGGCCATGAAGGCCGCCGGCATCACGGACCGCGCGATGGACGCACTGAGAGACGCCGGCGCGGAGGTCCGCCTGTTCGACGAAGTGGAGCGCGAACCGGAGGTTGCGACGGTGGATCGCGGTCGCGAGGCGGCACGGAAGTTCGCCGCCGAGTGCGTGGTCGGCCTGGGCGGCGGCAGTGCGATGGACGCCGCCAAGGTGATCGCCGGCCTGTACCACGAGCAGCCGACGACGGCGGAGTTCCACGCCGGACGGGCCGCCACGAATCCCGGGTTGCCGATGATCGCGGTGGCGACCACCAGCGGCACCGGCAGCGAGGCGACCGTCAACGGCGTCATCAGCGACCGGGCGCGGCACGTAAAAGTTTCAATTCGCGGCGAGCATCTCATGCCGCACGTAGCCCTTGTTGATCCGGAGTTGACGGTGCCCTGCCCCGCGGACGTGACGGCTTCGGCCGGCATGGACGCCCTGTGCCAGGCGATCGAGTCGTACGCCTCGATTCACGCCACCGCGATAACGGAAGCCCTGAGCGTGCGGGCGGTCGAGGAGATCGTCGCGTCGCTCGAAACGGCCGTTCACCGACCCGACGACCGGGACGCGCGGACGCGCATGGCCCAAGGCAGCCTGATGGCGGGCATGGCCCTGGGCAACGCGCGGCTGGGGGTGATTCACGGCATCGTGCATCCGCTGGGCGTTCGCTACGAGATTCCGCACGGGCTGGCCTGCGGCGTGATGCTACCGGCCGCACTGCGCTACAATCGCCAGGCCATGGGCGATAAGTACGAGACGTTGCGATCGTTGCTGGGCGGCGTCGATCCGGCCGAGTTCTGCGCCGGATTGCTGGAGCGGGTGGGCCTGCCGTCGGACTTCCGCTCGTTCGGCGTGCCGCAGGACGACTTCGGTACAATTGCCGACGAGAGTCTGCCGAGCGGCAGCCTGAAGGCCAACCCGCGCCGCGTGACGCGCGAGGACGTGCTCGGTTTGTTGCGGGAGGTCTGCTGACCGGAGGGCGGCAATGAGACCGATGACGCGGGACGAGGTCCGCGAGTTCGACCGCCGGGCCATTGAGGACGTGGGCGTGCCGGGGATCGTGCTGATGGAGAACGCCGGTCGCCAGGCCGCGGACGCCGCGGAGCAAATGCTGCGGGACGCCGGCGGTCGCCGGGCGGTGATCGTGGCCGGCCGCGGCAACAACGGCGGGGACGGGTTTGTCATCGCAAGGCACTTGGCAACGCGCGGCTACGAGGCGCGGGTGCTCCTGGTGGCCGATCCCGGAAAGATCAGCGGCGACGCCGCGACGAACCTGGCCGTCCTAGGTCCGTTGGGCATCGAGGTGCGTCCCCTGGCAGGCGATGCCGATGAGGTGCGGACGGCAATTCTGCGTGCCGCCGAGGAGGCGGACGTGGTGATCGATGCCCTGCTGGGCACGGGACTGCAAGGCAACGTGCGCGAGCCTCACCTTTCAGCCATCGAGGCCATGAACGCGTCGGGGCGACCTGTCCTGGCGGTGGACATCCCGAGCGGGCTGGACGCCGACACAGGCCTGCCGCAGGGCGCCGCCGTAGTGGCCCGCACGACCATAACCTTTGCCGCAACGAAGCTCGGTTTCCTGTCGCCCGAAGCTGCCGCGTTTGTCGGACGGTTGGCAGTAGCCGACATCGGCGTACCTCGAAAATACTAGATGTGGTGACCCTGTAGCTCTATACTACTCGCATCGCGCCGGGAGTCGCCCATGGAGCAACGTTCCGCCGCCGCACCCGACGAGCATCCGTCATCCCAATGGCCATGGCGCGCTTACGCCGCCCTGGCCGCTGTCGCCGTGGTCACGATCCTGTTGATCGCCTATGCGTTCCACAAGGGGCTCCGTGCCGGCCGCACCCTCGCCCCACAAGTCAGCGCCACCACCGAGATCAAGTTGCAGGCCACCTTGGGGCACCTATGGTTCACGGAGATTCTCGCCGGCGACGAACAGGAACCCATCGAGAAGGTGTGGGAACACTTCAACGCCGCGGACGGCTATGTCCGCGCCATGCTCGACGGCGGCGAGACCATTGAGGGCGACCACCTGGTGCCGCTGACCGATGCGAAACTCCGCGAAGAGGTGGCGACGGTTGGCCGCACGTTGGCCGACTTTCGGGAAATCACCCGCGATCACTGGCAGCATCGGGACATTGCTCGAAGTGGCTCGCCGCTCGACCAGGAATGCGACGAAGCATTCGCCCGCTTCCTGGAGCAGGCCGGCCGGCTGGAGGCGGCGCTGCGCAAGTCGGTCGAGCGAGAGGTCACCGTGTTTCGCCAACTGCAGACCACGTCGATTGCCCTGACCGTCGGGCTGTTTCTGCTGGCCGGCTACTACATCCACACGGATTATCGGGAACAGAAGCTGCACGAGGCCGCCGTTGCCCAGTCGCGCGCCTTCCTGCAAACGGTCATCGACGCCATTCCGGAGTCGGTGATTGTCATGAACGCCGACCACCGGATCGTCATGGCCAACCGCACGGCCCGGGCGGCGGCGCCACAAGAGGACCCGGTCGCACTGCGGATGCCGTGTCACCAACTGCTACACCGGGTCGACGAGCCCTGCAGCGGCCGGGAGCATCCATGCCCGCTGGCGGAGGTCCTTGCCGCCAAGAAGGTCGCGACGGTCGAGCACATCCACCCGGACGCTTCCGGCGAGGAACGCACGGTCGAGGTCACGGCGTCGCCGATCCTGAACGCTTCGGGCGAAGTCGTCCAGATCGTCGAGTCGTGCCGCGACATCACCGAACGTCTCATGACGATGAAGCGGCTGGCCAAAAGCGAGGCCCGGTTCCGCGACCTGGTCGAAGGCACGCGCGACCTGGTGACACAGGTGGACGGCCAGGGACGATTCACGTACGTCAATCATGCGGCCCGGGAAATGCTCGGACTGATACCCGAGGAATGCATCGGCCTGTCGGCCTTCGACTTCATTCACCCGGAGGACCGCGAGTCGACGGTGAAGGCGTTCAACAGCTGGGCCTCGTCAAAGGTGCCTACCGCCGTGATCGAGAATCGCCAGGTCAGCCGCAAGGGAACCGTTCGAAGCGTGTTCTGGGCGATCAGCCTGCACTTCGACGAGAACAACAACGTGATCGAGATCAACTCGATCGGCCGCGACATCACCGAGCGCAAACGGGCCATGGAGGAGCGACGGAAGTTCGAGGCCCAGCTTCAGCACGCCCAAAAGCTCGAAAGCCTGGGCGTTCTGGCAGGAGGCATCGCCCACGATTTCAACAACCTGCTGGTGGCCATCCTGGGCAACGCGGACCTGGCCTTGATGGACATGTCGCAGGCGGCCCCCGCACGGCGCAGCGTCGAGGAAATCCGCAAGGCCGCCATCCGGGCCTCCGAACTCACGAACCAGATGCTGGCCTATTCGGGCAAGGGCCGCTTCATCGTCAGGGCCGTCAGCCTCAACGAGCTGGTCGAGGAGTTGGGACACCTGCTGCAGGTCTCGATCTCGAAGAAGACCGTCCTGAAGCTCAACCTGGCGGCCGATCTTCCTGCGGTCAAGGCCGACGTATCGCAGCTTCGCCAGGTCGTCATGAACCTGATTACCAATGCCGCGGACGCCATCGGAGAGGCCAGCGGCGCGATTAACATCACGACCGGCGTGCTGGAGGCCTCGAAGGAGTACATCGACGAGATGGCCGTCGGCGAGAACCTGCCCGCCGGGTACTACGTTTACCTGGAGGTCTCGGACACGGGTTGCGGCATGGACAACGAGACCAAGGCCCGGCTGTTCGATCCGTTCTTCACGACGAAGTTCACAGGCCGCGGGCTTGGGCTGGCGGCCGTGCTGGGCATTGTTCGTGGCCATGCCGGGGCGATCCGAGTTTACAGCGAACCGGGACGGGGCTCGACGTTCAAGGTGCTGCTGCCCTGCACAAGCGACCACGCCGAGGCGCTCGGTCGGACTGAACGATCGGCACCGGCCGACTGGCATGGCAGCGGCACGATCCTTGTCGTCGACGACGAGGACACCGTGCGCAGCGTGACGAAGATGATGCTGACTCGGCTGGGATTCGACGTGCTGACGGCCGAGGACGGGGTCCGCGCTCTCGACGTCTTTCGCCGGCGGGCCGACGAGATCGTCTGCGTCCTGCTGGACATGACCATGCCGCGGATGGGCGGCGAAGAGGCCTTTCGCGAATTGCGGCAGATACGTCGCGACGTCAAGGTGATCCTCTGCAGCGGCTACAACGAGCAAGACGCCACGAACCGCTTCGCCGGCAAGGGGCTGGCCGGGTTCATGCAGAAGCCCTACCAGATGGAGATCCTGTCGCGCAAGCTCCGCGCCGCCCTGGAGGGCGACGTCCCTTCGTCCGACTAAGCGGTGTTACATAAGTCTCTTGGGGTGATGCCCATAGTGGGTGCCATGCCTGCCCCTGCGGGCATGCCGAATGGCACCACCTCACGCATGGCTGCGGGGCAGCCATGGCACCCAACGCAAGAGTACTTATCTGACACCGCTTAGACCCGTTGCCCTCTCACTCCGGCCGCTCGTAGGTGCCGACCAGTTCCGCCTCCGCCAGGACATGGTCCTTCATGGCCTTGAGCAGTTCCTCCTTGGTCAGGCCCGGTTTCAGTTCGAGCTTGCTCTTCAAGGCATAAAGCTTGAAATGGTAATGGTGCACACCGTGTCCCTTGGGCGGCGCGGGGCCGCGGTAGGCGGTCGAGCCCGAGGAGTTTTTTCCTTGCAGGGCCGCCAGCGGCTTCTCCAGCCGCGCGCCGGTGGCCAGGGCTTCGGGCAAGGCCGATACGTCGGCTGCCAGGCCGTAGATCACCCAATGGACCCACGGGTCTTTCCGCGGGGCGTCGGGATCGTCGCAGATCAGGGCGAACTGCTGCGTCCCCTCCGGCGGCTTCGCCCACGCCAAGGGCGGCGAGACGTTCTTGCCGTCGCCCGTGTACTTGACGGGAATCGGTTTGCCGTCCTTGAAGGCGGTGCTCGTGAGGGTGAAGGCGGCGGGCGAATCGTCCTTGGGCTCGGACGGAGCGGGCTTCGTGCCCTCTTCACAGGCCGCATCGGCAGCCAGCACAGTAACGGCCGAGAGAGCCAGGATCATACGGAGGCACATGGCTTCGGTCCTCCAACGGATGGAAGGTAACATCCAGCGCGGCACGGCGCCGCACCTTCTCGCTCGCGACTATCGCACGGGTCGTCGGCGCAGGGACATTGTACCGCAGATTGCGGACGCCGGGCAAACCTTCGCGCGTCGCTCAGGCTTTGGGCGATCCGTTGTCGCCTGGCGCCGCCGGGGTGGTGTTCGAGGTATCGAGCTTGCGGCCGGATTCGTAGAGCAGACAGCGGACGTTGCGACCGTCGATGTTGGTCTGGGCCGGAACGACCTCGCGGCAGATGGGCTTGGCCTCGGGGCATCTCGGATGGAAGACGCACCCGGACGGCAGGTTCGATGGATCGGGCACTTCGCCGTGCAGGATGCCGCGCTTGGCACGGTGGCTGGGGTTGGGCTTGGGCGACGAGGCCAGCAGCGCCCGCGTGTAAGGGTGCAGCGGGTTGTCGAAGACCTGGGCCTTGGTGCCGTCCTCGACCAGTCGGCCGGCGTACATCACGGCCACGCGATCGGCAATGTGGCGAACCACTTCGAGGTCATGGGCGATGAACACGTACGACAGTCCGTACTTCTCCTTCAGGGCCATCATCAGGTTGAGGATCTGGGCCTGAACCGAGACGTCCAGCGCCGAGACCGGCTCGTCGCAGACGATTAGTTTCGGCTGCAGGGCCAGGGCCCGGGCGATGACGATCCTCTGCCGCTGTCCGCCGGAGAAGGCGTGCGGATAGCGGTTCAGGAACTCAGCCTTCAGGCCGGCTTCGACGATGAGCTGGCGAACGCGCTGCTTGCGTTCCTCCTTGTTGCCGACGCCGTTGACTTTCAGCGGCTCGCTGACCAGTTGCAGGACCGTCATCCTGGGGTTCAGCGACGAGAACGGGTCCTGGAAGATCATCTGCATCTCGCGGCGCAGCGGCCGCAGCTCGTTGTGCTCCATCTTCGACAGATCGTAGACGTGCTCGCCGTCGGGACAGAACAGGACGGAGCCTTCCCGGGGATGCAGGGCCCGGAGGATGGCATAACCGGTGGTGCTTTTGCCGCTGCCGCTTTCGCCGACCAGGCCCAGCGTTTCGCCTTCGTGCAGGTCGAAGCAGACGTCGTCCACGGCCTTGACCCACGTCAGGGTCTTGCCGAAGAAGCTCGTCTCCTTGGGGAACCACACCCGCAGATTCTTGACACTCAGTAATGGTGGCTTCATAAGCGGCTCACTTCCCGCCTCAGCGGTATAGATGGCAAGCGACCTGCGTCTTGCCGTCGATATCCTTGAACACAGGCACCTGCTTGTCGCAGACACCGGGAATAAACGAATCGCACCGCGGATGGAAATCGCAGCCGGGCACCGTCTCGAGCGGACCCGGGACGCTGCCGCGAATGGTCTGCAGCCGACCGTCGGCCGCCAGCGGCGACCCGATGACCGACTTCATCAGGGCGACGGTGTACGGATGTTTCGGCGAAGCGAAGAGCGTCTTGACGTCGGCCAACTCGACGATCTTGCCCAGGTACATGACGGCCACGCGGTCGGCCGTCTCGGCGACCACGGCCAGATCGTGCGTGATCAACACGACGCCCATGTGGTGCTCCTTCTGGAGCGTCTGCATCAATTCGAGAATCTGCGACTGAATGGTCACGTCGAGACCGGTCGTCGGCTCGTCGGCGATGAGCACCCGCGGGTTGCATGCCAAGGCGATGGCGATCATGATCCTCTGCCGCATGCCGCCCGAGAACTCGAAGCTGTACTGGTAGTACCGCTTGTGGGCGTCGGGGATGCCGACGCGACGGAGCATCTCGCAGGCCCGTTCGATGCGCTGCTCCTTGTCCATCGTCGTGTGCAGCTTGAGGACCTCGTCGAGCTGCTTGCCGATGCGGTGCACCGGGCTCAGGGCGGTCATCGGTTCCTGGAAGATCATGGCCAGCTTGCCGCCGCGAATGCTGCGAATCTCCTTGCTGTTGCGCTCGAAGCGGGTCAGGTCGATGCGCGGCTTGCCCTCGGCCTCCTTGAACCAGATATTGCCGCGCGTCACGCGTCCGGGGGGCTGGATCAGCCCCATGGCCGCATAGCTGCTCTGGCTTTTGCCGCAGCCGCTCTCACCGACGATGGCCAGCGTCTCGTCGGCGAAGACCTGGTAGCTGACGCCGTTGACCGCGCGAACGATGCCCTCGTCGAGCTGGTACTCGACGGCCACGTCTTCGAATTCGAGAATCGGTTCTTTCTGCATGTCCGGTCACCCTTATGTCGCGTAGGGGTCGGCGGCGTCACGGAGTCCTTCGCCGGCGAAGTTGAAAGCCAGGACGGTCAGAATGACCGCCACGGCCGGAATCAGCAGCCACGGCTGGTTCATGACGATCTCCCCACTCTGGGCCTCCTTCAGCAGCACGCCCCAACTGACGATCGGCGGCCGCAGGCCCAGGCCCAGGAAGCTCAGCGACGTCTCCGAGAGAATCATGCCCGGAATGGCCAGCGTCAGCGTGGCGATGATGTGGCTCAGGAAGTTGGGGATCAGGTGCACGAAGATGACGCGCCTCTGCGTGGCCCCGGCCAGGATCGCGGCCCGGGCGTAGTCCTCCTCGCGAAGGGCCAGCAGCTTGCCGCGAACCGTGCGGCAAAGGCTGGTCCAGCCCATGCAGGCCAGGATCAGCGTCATGACGAAGTAGCTCTGCAGGGACGACCAGCCCTTGGGAATGGCCGCAGCCATGGTCAGCCAGATCGGAATCTTCGGCACGGTCATCAGGATTTCGGCGACGCGCTGGATGAGCATGTCGATCTTGCCGCCGAAGAAGCCGCTGATGCCGCCCAGGGCGATGCCCAGGAAGAAGCTCAGGAACACGGCCGTGAAGCCCACCAGCAGCGAGATTCGCCCGCCGAAGAGTACGCGGCTGAACATGTCCTGCCCAAGCTGTCCGGTGCCGAACAGGAAACAGGTCTCTCCCTCGGACACGCCGAAGAAGTGCAGGCGCGTCTCGAACATCCACAGGAACTTCCACGGTCGGCCCTGGACGAAGAACTGCAAGGGCACGCGGCGGCTGGTGTCGGCGTAGTAACGCTCGGCCAGCGTCACCGGGTTGCGAATCCGCTCGCAGGGATGAACGTAGAACCGCGGCAGCGAGTACCCCTCGACCTTGCCGAAATGCAGGGTCTGCGGCGGCATGTTGACCCAGTTCTCATGGAACTCGTTCGGATCGTAGAAGGAGAAGAAGTCGCAGTTCATGCAGAGAATGTACAGGGCGGCAATGACGTAGGTCGTCCAGACGGCGACCTTGTGCTTGCTGAAGCGCCGCTTCATGAGGGTCCATTGGGACGCCTCGTAATAGGCGAGTTTTGCCTCTTCGGCGTCCTCTACCTTCGCGGGTATCGTGGCCTTGGCCGCACTCATATTCACCTACCGTCCCTAGTGATCGCCGTCTCCGGTTGCGCCGGAGGACGTTCTACTTGCTTCCGAACTTGATTCTCGGATCGACCATCGACAGCAGAATGTCCGAGATCAGGATGCCGATGACCGCCAGCACGCACTCCATGAAGACAATGCTGGCCGCCAGATACGTGTCCTGGTTCTGCAGGGCCGTCAGCAGCTTCGGCCCGACCGTCTCGAGGTTCAGCACCTTGGCGATGATCAGCGTGCCGGAAATGATCGTCGGCAGCACCAGGCCGATGTTCGAGATCATTGGATTGATGGCCACGCGAACGGGATAGCGCAGGATCACCATCACCGGGTGAAGGCCGCGGGCCCGGGCGCACAGCACGTACTGCTTGCGAAGCTCGTCAATGACGTTGGCCCTGAGAATACGGATCATGCCGGCCGTCCCCGCCACGCCAAGAATCACCACCGGAATCCAGATGTGCTTCATCATGTCGAGGATCTTGTCGATGCTCCAGGGCTGGCCCAGGTACTCGCGGCTGAACAGGCCCGACGGATCGAACGTGGTGCCGTGGGACTCCGCCCAATGGACGGAGATCATCTGGAAGACCAGGGCCAGAACGAACCCTGGCGTAGCCATGGCCGCAAGACCGATGAACGTCAGCAGGTAGTCCCAGACGGTGTTCTTCTTCACGGCAGCGAAGATGCCAAAGGGCACGGCGATGGTCCAGGTCAGCAGGATGGTCAGGATGCTGATGGTGGCCGTGGGGGGCAGGCGTTCGGCCAGAATGTCGGTGACGTCCTTTTTATCCACGAAGGACTCGCCCATGTCGCCCTTGAGCAGGCCGCCCATCCAGTAGGTGTATTGCACGTAGGCCGGCTTGTCGAGCTTGTAGCGGTTGACGAGCTGGTTGACTTCGGCCATGTCCACCTGGCCCTCTTTCTTCATCTCCTCGATCTTCACCTCGACGTAGCTGCCGGGAGGCAGTTGGATGAACATGAAGATGGAGAAGGAGATCAGCAGCAGCGTGGGAATCGCCAGCAGCGCTCTCTTGAGGATGTATCGGCCCAGCATACCTATTGGTCCCCGGGGATGATATAGAAGGCTTCCGGACAGCAATTGGCCGGTTCGTGAGCGCCCCAGCCCGCCATCGCCAGTTCGGGCACGTTGCGGAACGAATTATGAACGTAGATGACCTGCCCCGGCGAGGTCATGACGCCGAGAATCGGCAGCATGTGTGCCGCCCGCAGGCTCAGTTCGCGCCAGGCCTTCAACTGGGCCTCCTCGTTCGGGGCCTCGATCACGCGGGACCAGATCAGCTCCAGTTGCTTGACGCGCTCGGGCGGCTCTTCCCCGTCGATGCCTCCGCTGCGGATCCACTTGGCCCAGGCCGGCCACTGACTGCATTCGGCCGGATGCGTCGGCGCCAGACCGCCGGCCAGCAGCGGGCCGAAGAAGTTGCCGCCCTCCTTGTGCACCCCGAGTTCGTTCTTCCCGATGTTGCCCAGGTTGGTGATGTAGTTGGCGGCCCGGATCTGCATCTGGCAGTTCAGGCCCACTTCCTGCCAATAGTGGACGGCCATTTCCACGGCGGGCAACGGACGGGCCTCGTCCGTGTTCACGTCGATCGTCAGGACGTGCCACTGGCCGTCGTCGTCCTTGTACATGCGCTTTCCGTCCGGCGACTTGCGGTCCCAGCCGAAGTCCCTGAACATCTCGTCCAACAACTGATTGGCCTTCTCGGGATTGTACTCGACGGCCGCTTCGGCGTGTTCCTTGACATAGTACTTGGAGCCCTCCGGGGCCGACCACTGGGCCGGCTCGCCCATGCCCTTCCAGATCACGTCGATCATCTGCTGACGATCCAACGCATAGGACAGGGCGTGGTGGAACCGCCAATCGCCGAACACCCGCCGCAACACCGGATTGATGATCGCCTGGTCGACGTAGAAGGTCAGCTCGCCGCAATAGTCGTTGGCCCACAGCAGCACGCGGTAGCCACCGCTCTTCTCGAACTGCTTCAGGTACGTGAAGTCCGAGAATTCGAGGTCGCGGGCCTGGAATCCGACCTTACCGGCCCGCATCTTGCCCTGCCGCGTGTTTTTGTCGCCGGTCTTCTCGGTAATGATCATGTCGATGTACGGCAGTTGGTTGCCCTCGGGGTCCACCTTGTAGTAGTAGGGATTGCGGACGGCCTTCAGCACCGTGTCGCCTTCCTCAGCCACCAGCAACCAGGGATGCAACGAGGGCATGTTGAAGTTGGGCTCGTCCTTATGGTCCGGCGGATGGTAGGAGCCCATCTTGCGGAAGCGGTCGACCCAACTCTTCCAGCCGATGCGGCGGGCTTCCTTGTCCAGGGCGTCGGTGCGGTCGCGAGCCACCAGCACCGTGTCGTCGTCCTCCTCGAAGACGCCGTCGCCGTCGTAGGCCGCACGGAACATCATCTGGTTCAGCCGGTAGACTTCCTGGTCGTTCAGATTGTCGATGCCGCGGCCGAGCAGGTTGCGCCGCATCAGCAGGTAGTTGTAGCGGGTCACTTCGGCCGACTTGAACAGCCGCTCCTGGGAGATGTGGCGGCGGTTGCCGTCCTCGTCGGTGAACAGGGTCTGCATCTCGCTGTCGAGGTCCACCGGCATGCCGTCCGGGCGGGTCCAGACGTCGGCCTGGTAAAAATCACGCCGGGTCAGGAGGCGATTGAGTTCGGCCACGAAGCGTTGGGTCACCGACGGCAGGTCCCTGGCCTTGGGGGCGTCCTTCAGCGTGCCGGAAGCGATCGCCTCGTCGATCTGTTTCCTGACGTCTTCGCTGATGGCCGGCCAGATTCGCTTGCCGGGACTGTCCTTCTGTGCCGCGGCCTGCTCCTTGAGCGTCTTGACGAACTTCTTCCAGTGCCGGATGTCTTCCACGGTCACCTGGTTCGTGCCCTCGGGATGCCAAGCCCCCGTGGTGTGTCGGGCCATGGCGAACAGCCCCCGGTAGAACATGAAGTGGCCGGTCTCCTGCAGGAAGAACGAGTTGGGCTTGTTGAACGTGAAACGGATGATGTGCGTGTCATCGCCGTCTTCGTCGGCAACGGCCTCGATCTTAACGCGGGTGCGGAGGGCCTTCTGGACCAGGCCCGGGTAGGCCACCCGGAACATCTGCATGTTCAGCCGAAAGACCTCGCTGTCATTGAGTTTCAGCTTCTCGTACTGCGGGTCCGCAGGCGTCAACTTGCGTCGCTCGAGCCAGTCGTTGCGGACGCGAAGCGTCTGGAGCCGCCACAGCCCCTCCCGGTCCAACGTGGTGATGCGGCTCTCAAGGTCCTTGATCTCGCTGTCGAGGTCGGGGTTATGCCACGCCGCTTCGTCGTAGAACTCCGGCTTGCGGAACAAGCGGCCCAGACTGTTGATGAATTCGTAGCGCTCGTCCTCGTTCAACTTCCGGCCGTCGGCGACCTCTGTCAGCATCTTTCGAAACGCCTCGTCCGCCAGGCGCCACACCTGCCTGCCCGGAGACGGCGCGTCCGACCGGCCCTGCTCAACGAGCCGCGCGGCCAGCTTCTGCCAGTCCAGAATGTCGTCCACGTAGAGCGTTGCCGCTCCGTCCGTCGGCGCCATCCACATCGGACGGGCCACCCAATACGGCGAGCCGATCACCGTGTTGGTCACCCAAAGAATGTCCTGCACGGTGAAGGGATGCCCGTCGGACCACTTGTGGCCCTTGCGCATGTAGAAGGTGTAAACGCGATTGTCTTCGATGGTCCACCTGTAGGCCAGGGCCGGCTGGATATCGCCCTTGGGATCAGTCTTGACGAAGCTTTCCATACCCAGCTTGCGGGTGAAGTCCCAGATGGCGCCCGCGGCACGGTACCAGACGCGACCGAATTTCCGCCGGCCGTACAGGGCCGTGTCCGGTCCGTTCACGACCGCCGGATTCAGCGGCAGCCGCTCCTCGACCGGAGGCAGCGCGTCGGCCTCGGGCAGATAGTAGATCTTCTCGTCGTCGACCTCGACGTAGGTTTCGAGCTTGTCCTGGGCGGCGCGATCGCGCAGGAACGGCGACTCGTGGAATCCGTTGATGACGAACTCCGGCTCGTCGTCATCCTGGGGGAAGGCCTGCTTGTAGGTCATGCGTCCGGGGAACGACACCTTGGAGCGCGTGGGCATGCGGATCAGATCGTCGCCCGGCTTGACCGAAGCGAGCGTCGGCCGCAGGGAGGGCATGCCGCTGCTGGTGTAGCTCTTTAGCTGCGACTTCGGCAGCGCCATGTCCAGCGGTTCGGCTTTGGCCAGGACGTCCTTGACCTTGACCGGCTGGGTCACACCCTGGACAATCAGCGGCTCGACACGCCGGACGACGTCCGCCACCGAAGCCGGCTCGCCGTCCAGCGTCATGCTTCCGTCGGCCGACACGACAAACACCCAATTCAGCGAGCCCGTTTGCTCCAGGCCCTTTTCGTAAGGCAACAGCGTCCGCTTCGCCCTGATGGTCAACGTCCCTTGAGTGCCGCGGATCTTCGACGCCAGGGGGTTCAGGTCAGACACCGGCAGACCATCGAGGGTCATCATGCCGCGCTTGTCGACGGAGAAGGTCCAGCGCAGGGGTTTGCCGTCGGCGGATTCGCCGACAGCCACAAGACGCAGCCGGACTTTGGGCTTGGCGAAGAAGACACTGCTCCGTTGAGCCACCTGGAAGAGTGCGAAGAGTCCCGCGATCACGAGGAGCATCTTCACGAGCATGCGGGCCACAGATACTCTCCTTGCAGACGCAACACCGACACTTGTCTACTCAGTTTCCCGGGAGCGCTACATGGTACAACCCACAGCGCGGAGGTCAAGTCTATCCCATTTTCTTATGGTGAAACCCGTCTTGCGAAACTCGAAGGCCGCTTCACAAGCCGCAGTTCCGACGAACGCCGACTGTTCCGGGTGATCCCAAGGACGGCAAGAGTGTCCGTAATCGCGTGGAACTTTCTTGTCCGCTGACGGTTTAACTCTGCGACGAGTCTCCGGTATCGCGACTTTTCCGATTCCTTCGAGGTGAATATGAGCCTACGCTCGACAGCAACCGTTTCCGCCATCCTGACGGCGGCATTATTCTGGACGTGTCCCGCCCTTGCCGCCACGTATCACGTCGCGCCGGGCGGCAGCGACGCTGCGGCCGGAACGGCCGAAACGCCCTGGCAGACGCTGGCCAAGGCCGTGGACTCGGCGGTCCCGGGCGACGTGATCGTGCTTGCGACCGGCGACTACGAATTCACCCTGCCCAAGAAGGCGTTCGAGGGGCGGATGGTCACGATCCGTGCCGCCGATGACGCCAAGGGCAAGGTCACGGTGACGGGACTGAAGACCGATTACGAGGGCCGCTACTCGTACTTGCGGTTCGAGGGGCTGACGATCCCCAACCCGGTGCGCATCCACAAGGCCCGTTGGGTGCAGTTCGTCCGCTGCGCCTTCAGCGGCAGCAGCCATTGGGGCGTCGGGCTGATGGAATGCGAGCACGCGGGCGTCTATGGTTGCAACGTGGCGACCGACACCGACTCGCAGATGATGATGGGCGGGCTGAAGGGCGCCGAGTACCGCTTCAACGAAGTCACCAACGGCACCTCCGACGCCTTCCAGGGCAACGGCGACGACATCCTGATCGAGGGCAACTGGGTCCATGACATGCGCCGCAAGGAAGGCGCCCACGCCGACGGGCTGCAACTGGGCAACACGCGGCGGCTGACCGTCCGCGGCAATCTCTTCGAGTGCCCGGACATGCAGACGCTCTTTCTGAGCTGGACCAAGAAGGAAACCACCTACGAGGACATCGTCATCGAAAACAATGTCTGCATCACGGCCCAGGTCCACGGCCTGACCGTGTCGCCGTCGACCGACATGCTGGTCCGCAACAACCTCATCATCTGCGACCCCAAGCACGCCTACAGCACGCAGACCGTGAACCTGGCGAACATGACCGGCAAGGTCACGCTGCAGAACAATATCCTGCACCTGTTCGGCATGTCCAAGCGCGAGCAGGACGTGGTCTCGGCCAACCTGGTGATGAAGAAGCACTGGGCCGAGGGCAACCTGGGCCGCGAACTGCCGCTAGTCGCCCCGGAGGACCTCTTCGTGGACCGTGCCGCCAAGGATTTCCGCCTGAAGGAGGGCTGCCCTGCCCTGGGGGCTGCAACGCCCGGCACCGTGCCGCCGCTGGACATCCTGGGCCGCGAGCGCCCCAAGGACAAGCCCTCGATCGGCCCGCTGGAACGCATGCCCGATGACAAGCCGTTCATGGAGATGTGGCAGGCCTACTTCAGGAAGATGCAGGCCGAGGTCCGCCCGCCCGACCCGCCGCAACCGTGACATGCGGCTTGGAGAACTTGCGAGGATGGAACAGGCGGCCGACCCAGAGCCGACCGCCTGTCAGATCATGCACGTGCGCTATTGCGAACCGCTTCAGCCCCTGCGACGGCGAAGCAGCAGGATACCGCCCAGTGCCAACAGGCTCAGCGAGGCCGGTTCGGGCACGGGTGTGAGTTCGAGCGTAATGGTCTCGGTGAGCAGGCAGTGCGACTCCAGACCGTCGCGAAGGGCGTCGTTGGCCTCCAGGATGATGCCGCCGTAAAGCGAATAGCCCTCATCGCGTGGGCTCAGGACGTGCACGAGTTCGTCTTCGTTCGAATCGTTGAGCACGACAAAGGCCAGCGACAGTGTGCAGTCACCGGTCTCCTCTGCGATGTCGCCGATGTCGCCGTCGGGGACGAGCGTGTAGGCGTAGTACTCCCCGGCGGGGAAAAACATGGCCAACTGAAAATAGATGTCGACCATGGCGTTGGCCTGGTCAGAAGACGGATCAATCAGGTTGGCGTAGACTTCGGCGGAGATGTCGATCACAACCGAGTAGCCGCCGCCGACGGTGGGCGTGATCTGTGCCGAGAGGGTGGGAACGGCCTCGGCCTGGAGTCCCTCGATGTCGGCACCCCACCCAATGGACCAACTGAGAGCGCCATCCGGGAATTCGGCATTCTGCACTTCCAGCAAATCGCCGTTGTTGTCGCACCGGGCCTCGGTTTCGCCGTATTCCCAGCCAAACGTCACCTCGGCCGCAGCACTCGAAGCCAGACACCCACACACCACCACCGCGCAGATCGCGCGGCGCAGACAGGAAGTCCTCATGACATTGCCCCCCTTCACTCTGTTTCGCAGACCGCCGTGCCGCACGTCACGTGCAGGTGGCCGCTCATCCCCGATCTTCAAGCCGACACTATCACCGTCTTCCGGCGGTGCCGGTCGAAGAGAACGTCCTAGTATTAAATATTCCCTAGAAAAACGCTTTGTCAAGTGAAAGGCAAGTAATACATGCCTTTGGGGGTCCCTTTTCATCGGCAATGCTTGCGTTGAATGACCACAGTAGTTAGTTTTCGGTTTATCATGGAAGGCCCTGCAACTCCGGTATCCCCAGAACCGTTTCTCACAGTAGCGTCGGCATGGTCACCACTCGCAGTCGAGCGGATGGGCGGCAAAGAAAGCCGGCGGTATGGCGAAGGCGGCCGGCTGGATTGTCTGGAGCATATGGGACCGTGCGGGCCGAACGATGCGAGGGCGGTCTTCCACGATGCCCGGCCCCGTATCCTTCAGGGAGTCGCGCAGCCGCGATCCTCACGGCCTTTCGCATGACCGACACTGCATGTCATCTGGTACAATGGTTAGTAACGCAGGGTCAAGCATGAGTGCGGCTTCTGTCGCTGTCTGAGTGTCCGCAGGCGGGGGGCACCGTGACGAGACGAGTTCCTCAACAAGTTGTTGCCGCCGTCATCATCGCGGCCATCGTTGCGTTGGTCTTGTTCGTCGCGCTGGTCAGAAGCCGGCCGAAGGCCACGACGGCTCTCCCGGCGTCCGCTGCCCTGCCCGACCCGGACTCCACCGAGAATCCTGCGCCCCATGTGGGCAACGTCGCACCCCCGGCCGCGCGGAAGGTGCAGCCGCAGACGGACGGACATGCCGCCGAGCCCACCAAGGGCCACGAGAATTCGGCACCGAACGCCCCCGCCGCACAGGAGCCTTCCGGCGCGCGGTTCTTCCCCGTTGGGTCTTCGGACGAGTTCTCTCTCGGCGAAACCATCGCCGAGGCTCTCCTCGACAGATTAGGACTCACTGCCGAGCAACTCGGTGCCAATGACGAGGTCGTGGATCTGCTGGCCGATGCCGCCAGCAGGGCGATGGAGTGCAAGCGCCAAATCGGCAACGCCGGAGGCCAACGACGGGGCGAGTTGAAGGACAGCGACCTGAGCCCCGAGTTCCGCGAGACGCTCATGGCGGAGGCCCGACAGGCCCGGGCCCAGGCCCTGGCGGGCGACATCATCGCCGCCTATCGCGATGCGTCAGCCGCCCTCGAACTCCTGCGACCCTACGTGGACGAAAAGCACACGGCCGAACTCGACCGCATGCTTGCCGCGGGTCGCAAGGAGATGCAGTACCTGCTCCAGGGCGAGACCCGTCCCCGGGCAAAGCTACAGACAATGGGAAATAGTGCAACCGAATATGCCGCTAAGGGCGATTGACTGCGCGGCGGCGACAGGTATAGTGTCTGAACGCGCGCGGGGCGACCGAGCCGGCAATGTGCCGCAATCGGTCCGGAGGCGGGCGGTTTTGCAGGCGACACGAAAGGAGACGTTTCCATGTTTCGCGAGGAGGACCGGACTCTCAAGCGGGTCATTCTCGAAACCGGCTTGAAGATTTTCACGCAGCTCGACGACGAGTCGATCCGCGGCAAGTGCCGCACGGCGATCGACAACTGGCGGCGGCTGATCGAAGACGCGGAGATCGTGTCCGTGCTGCTGTGGATCGGCGACGGGGACGAGGTCTTCAACTTCACGGGCGACATGAACGCCGAGTTCAAATGGAACGATTGCATCGGCTTCAACAACCTGCAGTACAACGCCTATCCCGAGAGCCGCCACTACCGCACGTGGTTCGCGCGGCCTTACATCGAGAACCCGCCGAAGTTCACCCCGGCGGACCTGAAGCGCGTCATCAGCATCTTCAAGGCCACGGCCCGCGAGATGTGCGGCGTGGAGATCCAGGTCGGCACGACGATCGACGCCGGACCGGAGTTCGTCGAGAGCAAGTTCAAGTTCGAGCGGCACCCCGAACTCCTGAAGGGCGGCCCCAACTCGGAGATGCCCAAGAGCCTGTCGTTCCTGTGCTGCTACGCCCACATGAACGGCGACGACTATCCCTATGCCGGGTTCCCCGGCGGCCTGCCCCAGGGCACGCACTTCGGCACGTTCCTGGGTCGGCAGTTGCGGCTGTTCAGCGAAGCGGTCGGCTTGGACTATGTCTGGCTGTCGAACGGCTTCGGCCTGACGCACTACGCGTGGAACTACGTGGGCGAGGTCTTCAACGGCCTGGAGTACCACCCGGAGCTGGCCCCCGAGAGCATCAAGCAGTTCGTCTCGTTCTGGGAGGAGTTCCGCAAGGAGTATCCCAGCGGCCGCATCGACATTCGCGGCACCAACTACTCGATCGGCATGGACGCCACGAGCCACGGCATCGACATCCGCGAGATCTACCGTCGCGGCCAGCTCATCACGCCCGCCCCGAATCCGCCCTGGGGCTCGGCGAACCTCGGCCTGGAGATGGCCTCGCACCTGTCGCGGATCAGCTCGACGCCCACGCGCTCGATCCTGTTCCGCTACTACATCAACGACAGTTGGTTCGCCGGGGTGCCGTGGTACGACTACTACAACCGCGAGCCGTTCGACGTCTACTGTCCCCTAGCCTGCACGCGGCTGAACGATCGCGGCGAGGTCGAAGGCGCCACGGACATGAGCGTCATGACCGTGAACACGGGCTTCGGCGAGATGCCCAAGACACAGGCCAGCGAGGTGGAGCCGCACGTCCGCCGGGCCTTCAACCTGATGCCCGACGAGGCCGGTCCCCTGGTGTGGGTCTATCCGTTCAGCGAGTACCAGGACGAGTTGCACCGGCCGAACGGACAGATTCAGAAGTCGTTCTTCGGCGACTGGTACATCGCCCGGGCCATCGACGCCGGGTTGCCGCTGAACACGGTTATCACGACCGACAACTTCGCCAAGGTGGTCAAGGACAACCCGAAGGCCCTGGCCGGCCGCATCCTGATCGTCCCGACGCCTGCGGCCGATTGGAAGTACGCCGCGCCGCTGATTGATTTCGTCAAGGCCGGCGGCAAGGCCATCCTCTACGGGTCGCTGCACGACGCCCCGAAGGAGTTGCTGAAGCTGCTGAACGTCAAGCTCGACACGCCGGTCGACGGCGACCTGGACGTGACGATGAAGATGGCCGGCGACGAGTTCGAGGTGAAGGGCAAGAAGCGTCCGCTTCGCCACATCGGCCGCATCTGCGACGGCGGCGTCTGCGAGCAGGTGGCCGACAAGAGCTACAAGTGCACGTCGGTCCGGGCCACGGTCGGCAGCGGCGGTAAGCGCCGCGTCTACGCCCTGGTCCGCAAGAGCCGCGCGTGGAAGGGCGGCCAGGTGGCCTGGATTCGCGGCAGCTTGCCGTTCGACGCCCAGCCGATCAGCCTGGAGCCGATTCTCTTTGCGGCCGAGGAGTCGCACGACGCGACCGAATGGGTCCGCTTCCTGCTGGCCGACTTCGGCATGGTCATCCGCCAGAGCCGCCACGATGCGGCCACGAAGGCCATCAGCCTGTTCGCCTCGCGCAGCCGCGGCCGCTACGTCATCAACGGTCACAAGCGCGACGCGACGACCAGCGTCCAGTTGAGCTTCCCGGACGGTGCGCCGCTGCTCTCGGAGCGGCAGGCGCGGATCAAGAAGAGCGCCGCCACGTACTGCCTGGATCGCACGTTCCATAGCGAGTGCTTTGCGTTCGTGCGGCAGGAGGCCGAATCGCTGGTCAGCTACAAGGAACAGCGGACCGTGCCGGGCGAGCACCGGACCTTCGACATCCACGGCCTCAAGGACGCCGTCGTCACGCTCTACGTGTCGCAGGATGCGGTCGCCAACAAGACGCTGAAGGTGCGGCGGATCGTGCCCTACACGATCCAGGACCCGACGGCCGAGGACCGCTTCAAGAAGAAGTACAAAGTCCGCGACCTGAGCGAACTGGAACGCGACCTGACGTGGAAGGTCGATCCGGTCACGGGCGGCGTGGTGGTCGAGAAGACCTCCGGATCGATACACGTTCGCTGGTAGCGAATCCCTGCGGGGGTCGCTCGCGAGCGACCCGGATGGCGTAAAGCACCGAGGGCGGCTCGCGAGCCGCCCCTACGCTCCTACGCCGGGTGCCATGCTTCTGCTTGCAGAAGCATGCCGCAAATGAGTCTCGCATCATCAAGGGCCGGCCGCGCGAAGCGGTCGGCCCTTCTCGTTTCACGATCGGTTCTCGCACGCGCGCAGGAGCCATTCGCGCAGTGCGGCGAAGAACTCGTCTCGGGCCTGCCGCTCCTGCCACGGGCTGTGGCCGCAACGGTCCAGTTCGCGGTACTCCAGTTGCGGCAGAAGGGGCTGCAACCCGTCACGAATCATCCGCCCCGGATGCGGATCGTGCGAACCGTGCAGCATGAGGACCGGCGAGCGGATGGCGGCGAAGGCCGCAGGGTAGACACCCTCGGCCTGTAGCCGCAACATGTCCTGCCACGTCTGCTCGTAGCCCGTCGCGTCAACGCCCTGTCGCCCGGTGTCGTCCCCTGCCTCGGCCGCATCATCGGCGGCATCGTCGTCAATGGGATCGAACGCGTAGAGCCGTTCCATGATCCTGCCCATGGCGGCAAGCCGCTTGTTCGGGTCGGGGATCTCGTCCGCCAGTCGGTCGAGTTGCCTCCGCACGTCGACCGTGGTGCGCTCGGCCACAATCTCCCGCAGCCGAGCCCGCGCCGCCAAGTCGAACGTGCCGCAGCCGATCAGCGCCAGAGGCCCAGCCTCGTCGGGGTGCGCGGCCGCATAGGCCAGGACCAGCATCGCGCCCCAGGAATGGCCGACCAGGGCCGGACGGGCGCCAGCGCCGCACGATTCGACCAGACCGTGCAGGTCGGCCACGTGCCGAGCGACCGTCAGCGGTGCGCCGTCGCCGCTGCTCCGCTGGAACGGCTCGAGGACGCGGAAGCGGTCGGCCAGGCCGCGCGCGATCGGCGTCATCGAACCGACGGCCCCCGGACCGCCGTGAACGACGATGACCAAGGGTCCGGCGGCGCCATACGTGCGAACCTTCATGCCTTGAATCGACCTCCAGTTTGCCGCAAGAGGAAGACTGCGGACCAGCAGCGAGTATAGCCGCTCACCGAGCCGGCGAGCAAGCAGGATCGCGGGAACCGGGGCTGCTCGGCGGCGAAGGAAGGGGTTGCACCGTAGCTGGCAAAGAGTTATCACTACGGGTGGTGCCCAGCGGTCTCGCGACAGGAATGTCCATTCGACAGGAGGTCCGGGATGAAACGGCGACACGTATTAGCGGCATGCCTGACGATTGCGGCGGCCGTCTGCTCGACGGTGCAGGCCGGGTTCGAGCGGCTTGAGCCCGTGCCGCCGGCGGAACCGGTGCCGGAGCGAGTGCGGCGGGAGTTCGACAGGCGGTACGGCGAAGCGGTCAAGGCGGCGCTGGCCACCGAAACCATCGAGGACGACAACGCGCTGGTCCACCGCATCTACACGGAGGCCGCGAAGCTGCGGCGCGATCCCCCCCTGCTGGCCCACACGCTGGACGAAGCGATACGATTGGCCAGCATCTGTCCGGACCGCCAGAAACTGGTCTACGACACGCTGAAACTGCAGGCCGCCGAGTCGCTGCGGCCGGCACT
>JAFGPY010000043.1 GCA_016935955.1 Planctomycetota bacterium | reverse complement strand
GGTACGACGGCCAGCGGCGAATCGCCCGCCGACCACAGGACATTCATCACGTCCATGAGCAACGCCTCGCTATCGTGTAACCTTCGGGGTCAATTACTTCTTGTTCACCAGTACGCGGACCGGTCCCTGTTCGGCAACGACTTCCTTCTGCTCGACCTTGCCGCCGGGAAGCTGCCACTTGAGCATGATCGGGCCGGGCTCGTCCATGCCGTAGAAGGCGCCGGGGTCGCCCGGTCGCACGGGCATGGCGCCCAGGGGGCGCTTGTCGCGCCAACCCATGATGTTCACCGGACCGGCCGGTCCGTCCATCGCAAGACCGCCCACAACGGCCAGGGCCTGCCCGTCCTCGACCTTCCTCGGGAAGAGCCAGGCCTCGCCCTTGGCCAGGACGACGACCATGTCGAGCGCCCCGTCGCCGTTGAAGTCGCCGAGGCAGCCGGCCTGCTGCCCGTCGCCGGCCTGCGGCAAGCGGCGCTGCTGGGCGAGGTCCACTTCGTAAGCCTGACCGAAGCTGCGGAAGCCGCGGTTGAAGTAGAGCTGCGGAGCCATGGTGATGGCGTAGGCGACGAAGATGTCCTGTCGCCCGTCATTGTTGAAGTCGCCGGTCGTGGCGCTGCATCCGCCGCCCTGGGCGTGGTAGCTGATCTCGCCCGAGACGTTGAGCATGTCCACGAAGTTGGCCTCGCCGAAGTTGTGCCACAGGCGGTTGCGGTCCTCGCTGGTAACGAAGATGTCCACCAGGCCGTCGGCGTCCCAGTCGCCCAGGCAGGCCACGCGGCGTCCCTGGCCGGCGAAGATCTGCCGCTTGACGGGCGCCTCAAACGTGCCGGCGCTCTTGCCCTTGTAGAACAGGCTGCCGCGCGAGAACAACTGGACAATGTCAACCAGTCCGTCGTTATCGAAGTCGGCCACGAGGCACTTGTCGGCCTCGTCGAGGTCCTTGCCGGGGAAATCCTTCTCGACCAGCGGCTTGCCCGTGGCGGCGCCGTCGGCCGCCTTCACCTCCAGCAGCACCGGCGAGGCCTTGGTGCTGACCAGGAGAGCCGGATCGCCCTTCTCTCCCACGCCGACCACGGCCAGCGCCAGGCACCCTTCCTTCAGGGCCTCGCCCGTGGCGCACGGCTTGGCCTCAAACGAACCGTCGTCCTGTTGCAGGGCCAGCGTCAGGGCCTTGCCGTCCCAACTGGCCAGGTCCAGCTTGCCGTCGCGATTGAAGTCGGCCCAGGCGTAGCACTGGCTCTTGGTGGCCAGCTTCGTCTTGGCCGTGATGTCTTCGAGCTTGCCGTCCGTGAAACGGTACAGCTTGTCGCCGCCCTCGGCCGCCACGAACAGGTCGGCCTTGCCCTTGGTGTCGGCGGCCGCCAGATCGATGGCCCGGACGTCGGCGACCTTGCCGCTGAAGGTGGCGAACTGGGATTCCTTGTCCCACTCGACGCCGCCCGTGACGGGCACGGTGGCCGCTTCGTCGGAAAGGATGTAGCGGACGCACCGCAGCAGCATGTCCGTGCTGCCGGCGAAGGTGCCGAGCATCGGGTCGTTGATCTTGGCCATGTCCCAGGAGCCTTCTTCGTACTGCTCGAAGTTGAACCACTGGGAGGTGCCGCTGTACTGGCCCGACAGATGCAGGAAACCGGTCGCCTTGTCGTCGCCGCCCATGGCGCCTTCGATGCCCATGCCCTCGCCGCGATAGAGCCCGATGAACAGCAGGCCCTGCTTCTGGCCGTCGCGGATCAGTTTCATGACCATCTTGCCCTGCTCGGCGAAGGCGTCGGGCATAGCCAGCAGTTCAAGGGTCAGACTCTTCAGTGGGGTCTCGCCCTTAAGCACTTCCTTGACCGCCGCCACGGCCTGCCCTTCGTCATTGACCTTGTCGAACTCCAACACCAGGATGACGTCCGACTGCTGCACCAGGTCCAGCGGCGTGAAGCCGGGGTTGATCACCGCCTGCGCCGTCGAGCAGACGGCAAGCAGCGCAAGCACCGTAATCGCGACACTCTTGTTGCAGTTCTTCATGGTCGGTCTCCTATGCGGCCCAAGGGCCAGTCACGAATTCACACTGTCGATCCCACTCTATGGAACCCTGCTGACGGCGGAGGGATTCTACCAAAGTCAGTGGCCGGACGCCGACAACTTTCGGGTGACCTCGGCGGCCAGAGTGTAGAGCTTCTCGCTGCGGGCCTGCCATCCGGAGGCGGCAAACCAGGTGTTGCCGGCGACGCCGTCGCAATCCCGCCAGACGGGCGCCTGGTCCCACCATTGACCGGCCAGTTGGAGGTTGCTCAGGCCGCGGTACATCAGGACGATGCGCTCGTCGAGGGCGTCCTGGCAACGGGCGGCCAGATCGTCGCCGAGGGTTTCGCGGACGCCCTTGTCGGTCAGGGCCCGTTCGATAAAGATGCGGGCTTCGCATTCCTGGAGCCCTTCGCGGAAGACCTCGTAGCGAGCCGTAGCCACCGGCCCCTCGGGCGCTGGCGCCAGCATAGAGGTATACAGGTCGAGGTTGCGACGGCTGCTCTCGGGATAGCGAGCCCAGACCTTGCCTCTGCGGTTGCCGCGCTTGTCGCGGATGACGTCCCAGAAGTCGGCGCCCAGGCGACCGATGCCGCGCTGGCTCCCGGCGATGTTGTACTCGCACAGGTGCCGCCAGTTGGTGCAACCGATGTCGTTCATGCAACTGTTGCGCTCGTAGACGGCCTGCAGGTAGTCGCCCTTCCAGCCGTACTTGTGTCCCTCTTTCTTCGGATCCTCGGGCGCGAACTCGACGTTCCAGACGCGGGTCTGGTACATCACCGGCACGATGCCGTGCAGCAGATTCCGCGGCGCGTCGCCCCAGCCGTGATGGCTGTGGCAGACCCAGGGCACGTTCGGCGCCAGTTCGGCGATCAATTGCACCTCTTCCTTCTGCGGCACGGCGTCGGTGATCGTGCCGACCATCATCGCCTGATACAGTCCGCGGGCCTTCATGCGGCGGATCAGTTCGGCGTACAGCGGCTGCCACAGAGCTTTGCTTTTGGCGTCGCCGTACGGCGGCAGGTACTCGTTGCGCGTCTGGCCGGTCTTGGGGTCCACGACCGTCACGCCGGGCCCCTGGCCGAGGAGAATCTTCTGCTCCTTCAGGTAGTTGATTGCGTTGGCTTCCTGCCCCTTGGCCTGCTTGTTCTTGGGGATCAGGTAGACGTCCCAGACGTTGAAGATGACGATGCGAGGTTTGCCCATGTGCTTCTCGGCCAGGTCGAGGTACTTCTCCATGATCGAGAAGTCGTACTCGTAGGCGCCGTTGCCCTTGTCGATCCAGCGGACCATGGACTGCTCGTTGCCGAGGTTCATCTGCGAGATCAGCGGCACGTAGGCCACGCGGCTGCCGAGTTCGTTGAAATGCTTGAACGACTGGGCGATCAGTTCCCAGTGCCGCTCGGACCACAGCGGCACATCGTACTCGATGGCCAGCGAGTCGGGCGACTGCACGAGTTCGACCCAGGTGCGATAGTCGTCGGGCCTGGGCAGCGACCAGTCGACGACCTTCACCTCGACGGGCACGGAGACGGGCTTCTGGCCCTCGGCGTTGAGGGTCAATTGGCCCTTGTACTGACCGGGCTTGGCGTCGGACGGCACGCGAACGGTCACCCACACCGGCACGACGGCCCCAAAGGCGCCTTGCGGTTGGCCCGGCGCCTTCAGACTGTCGTCGTTGCTCTTCTTCTCGCAAACCGGGTACTCTTCGAGCGGCGCCTCGGCCAGTCCCTCAAGCAGCGAGGCCTGGGCCGTGTACGGAGACGTCTGGCCGGAGTATGGAAGCACCATATCTTCCTGACCCCAGGCGAACCCGTAGCGGACCGTGACCGCCGACGCCGGCAACGTCTCGCCGACGCCGATCAGTGGACCGACGACCGCCTTCAGGCCGCGAATCGGCGTGTCGCTGCCGAGGACGACCTTGCCCGAGAAAGCCCCGTTCCTGACGCCGCAGATTCGCAGCGGCTGCACGCTCTCGCAACGGTCGCCGACGTCCAGGTCGAAGTCGGCGGCCAACGTGTTCTGGTTCCAGACCTGCAAGCCGGCGGGACGCGTCACGTTGGACACGAGTCCCTCGGCCTTGTCGGCCGTGAGCCGCAGGCCGAGAATCTCGCAGGTGTACCATCCCATCTGGTACGGCATCTTCATGCCCGGATCGGCCTTGTCGCGGACGACCACGGGATAGGGCGCCCTGAGCAGTTCGACGGCCAGGACGTTGACGCCTTTGCGCAGACCGGCCGCGGGAATTGCGAGGTCCTCGACGCTGCGTTTGCGGAGGGCGATTCGCCGCCCCTTCTCGCCGTCGCCGTCGCGAGGACTGATCAGCTTGCCGCTGCTGGTCACGAACGCGTCGGCTGGATACGGCTGAGCCAGTTGCGATCCGTCGGGCGCCTTGCCGCCGACGTGGCGTCGGGCCACCTCGCGGCCGTTGAGATAAACAATGATGCCCCCGTGGAACTCGGCGGCAAACTTCAGCCCTTCGACTTTCGTAGGATCGTCGACCATGAACTTGCCGCGCAGACAGAGCCGCGAAAGATACTGCGTGCGGCAAGCCTTCAGGGCCGGGCCGCGCATCCACGCCGAGTCGTCAAAATCCGTTTGGGTCCAGCCGGCGTCCGGGTCGGCCGTGGGCTCGTCGAGCCAGACGATCTTCATCAGGGCCGGTTCCAGTCCCTTGGCCGCATTCAGCAGCGGGGGCTTCAGCGTGTTGTGCATCCGCCAGAACCCCGACGTGTCGAGGACGACCGTCGGAAGCTTCTCGCTCTGCTGGGGAGCGTCCTGCTGCGCCACCGCGGGGAGTGCAGCGGACAGAAGTCCCAGAACAAGGCCCAGAATTCCAGGTGCGTATCGCGTGTATTGCATCGTCGTCGCCCTCTGGTTTGATCACGAATGCTGCGGCCGCAAACGCCCGCCGCCCATCGCGCCGGCCACAGTCCGGCCGCGGATTGCCGTTAGCGTGGGGTTAAACCCAGGCCCGCGGTCGGCGGATTCGCGCATTATCGCCAGGGAGGGAGAATTCGCCGCGGCCCGCCGGGGAGCGCGAGTGCGGACAACGATGTTCGTAGCGCGGCGCAAGAGTCGGGGCCGTCGCCCTGCGGTGCAGAGCCACGGCCCCGATGATCGCTATGACGCGCGAAACGCTAGAAGTACAGCCACAGGGCGCTCTGAACGCGGAAGTTCTCGCCGTCGGCCTGGTTGACGTAGGACGTCCAGAGCTTGGAGACCTCGACACCGACGTGCAACTGCTGGGTGATCTTGTAGATGGCGTTGAGGTAGAGAAGCTGGTTGCGGAGGATGTCGCCCGCCACCAGGTCGTTCTCGTTCGGATCGTCGCTGCCCCAACCCAGATTCAACTGCAGCTTGGGCATGGCCTGCCAACTGGCCTCCACCCAGCCGCCCTGGGCCCGGACTTCCTCTCCGGTCACGGCGTTGACGCCCTGGTTGCAGCCGCCGAAGAACTGGTCGAGGTTCTCGCCGTTGTAATACTCACCCCTCAACGAGACCGTCTCGGTGACCGGAACCACGACGTCGAGGTTGCCCGAGTAGGTGTAGACACGGTTGGCGGCGTTCTGGAGGGCGCCGTCCACTTCCTCGCGGCCCCAGTGACCGCTCGTGCCGATCTCGATCGACTTGCTCGTCCAGCCCTGCAGCTTCAAGGCCGTGCGCCCCTCGAACACCGGCAGATCGCCGTCCACGCCTTCGTCAATGCCGCCGCCCCAGCCTTGCGGCCGGTTGATACTGCCTTCGAGGATCCACTGGTTCTTCTTTTCCTTGTCCAGCGACACGCGATGAGTGACGCGGACCTGCGGCCGGCGATAGCCGAGGTTGCCTTGCCAAGCCATGTAGGCGTAGTTGATCGACGTCGGATTCAGCGGCGACATGATTTCCCAGTCCTGGCCGGCACGGATCATCGTGTCGGGATTGCTGATCTCGATGTAGGCCAGACGCAGGCGGAGGTTGTTGCGAACCTCGTTGAACTCACCATACGGGGCGTTCCAGAAGTCGACCTCGAAGCGCCCCTTGAGGTCCCAGTCGCCGGCTTTCGGGCCGTAGATCTCCAAGCCGATGCGGCTCTGCCGCGCGGTCAGCCCGAACTCGTTGTCGTCGCGAAAAGCCCCGGCCCCGGCCGGGCTGTTGGCGAAAATCGACAAGTCGACGTTGTTCGTCTGGTCGGTGTTGATCGACATGTCGGTCTTCAGGTACCCGTACAGCTTCAGCCGCACGTCGCCGTAGGTCGTGCTCAGGATCGGCTGACCATCGCCCTGGTTGGTCGCCTTCAGTTCCTTGAGCAACTCCAACTGACGAACACGAGCCTCCTGCTTGGCGTCGTCACTTTCCAGCTTCTGCAGGCGGCCCTCAAGGCCCTTGATGCGCTCCAGCAACTGCTCGACCTGCTGGCTCTGCAGATCCGACTTGGCGGTCTGGCCGCCGGTCCCCTGTGCCCATGCCACCGGGCTGTTCACGGCAGCCACGACCAGCGCGATCGCCAGAAGCGGCAACAGACCTGCTACGGAACAACACGTTCGCTTCATAGACAGATCTCCTTCCAGAGTATGCGCCCCTGGACACCGAACGGAGCGCGCGGACTGAAGAATGCATCCCCCAACAGATAGCGGATTCTACAGCAGCGGCACCGCCTGGCAAGGACAATCTGCGGCGAGACGCCGCTTCAGGTGAAAGACGCGATGATTGGCGGACCCGACTTGGACTGAAACTTCCTTTTATTCTATCGGATTACTGAAGTACAGGAAATGACACCAATGGCAGGGAAATTCATCGATCATCCAAGACCGTCTCAACGCCGTCGTCGCCGCCTCGCGGCCGCGCACTCGTGTGATACACAATGCCCCTCCGGTCGCCGGTCGTTGGTCGCTGGTCGTCGGCCATGCAACCCCAGTCGCGTCGAGATTATCAGTAGTGAAATCGCGGTCGCCGGAGCGGCCGCGGCGGAATCCCCGCAAGGTCGGCCCCGTGTGGACAAGAAAGAGAGTCTCCCCCGCAGGCCATGCGGGGGAGACTCCTGGGAACAAGAGCGAGTTCTCGTGTCGCTGTTGCGACCTTAGAACTCCGACAGTACGGCTTCGTCGGGTTCATCCATGGGAATCACTTCTTCGGCCTTCACCTCGCGGCGGACTTTCTTCTCAGCTGATGGCGTCGCCCTCTGCACCGACTTCTTCGGCTGCAGCTTGGTCGCCGCGAACGCCTTGGTGCGGACGGCCTTCTGACCACCCGCGGAACCCGTGCTGACGCCGGTCCCGCCGACCATCTTGGCCAACTCGGCGACGATCTGGCTGAGCTGCTCGGCCTGGGCCGACAACTCTTCGCTGGCTGCCGCCGACTCCTCGGCATTGGCCGCAACCTGCTGCGTCACCTGATCCATCTGACCCACCGCCGCGTTGATCTCGCCGATGCCGCGGGCCTGCTCGTCGCTGGCCGCGGCCACCTCGCCCAACAGGTCGCTGACCTTCTTCACGCCGCCGGAAATCTCTTCCAGGGCGCTGGTCACGTCCTCGGTCACCTTCACGCCGTCGTCGGCGTTCTTCTGGCTCTCGTCGATCAGTTGCTGCGTGTTCTTCGCCGCCTCGGCGCTGCGCTGGGCC
>JAFGPY010000286.1 GCA_016935955.1 Planctomycetota bacterium | reverse complement strand
GCGGCTTCGCTTCGGCTCGCTGGCGCTCGCCTCCGCTGCGCCGCCCCAGGACGATCAATTTACAGAAAGCATTTTACGCCCCCATTCCGCAGGCCCGGTTTCCTCTGATTGATCTGACTTACGACCTCATTCAGCATACTCTCCACCTCGCCCGAACCAATGCCATACACGCCTCCGAGCCCAATGATAATCGTTCCCTCTGGATCGGTCTCTACGCCACGGCGTCGTTGCCGGGTTGCGTGGCCAGGGTGCCGGCGGACGCGATCCCGGCCGGCGGCAAGCTCTCCGTGCCGCTCGTGGTCACCCCCGAGGCACCGGGCCTCTCCAGAGGGGTGCTGCATCTGACGACCGACGTCAAGGACCAGCCCAAACTGGCTGCCAGACTGCAGGTTCTTGTCAAGTCGCCGGACGAGGCCAAACCTCGGTAACGAATGCGTACCCGCCCGACAGGCGCGCTGCGGCCATGACATGGGAACACAATCCCCGGAGCGATCCCTACGTCGAGGAACCGCTCCCTCTCAACCGCGGCGCGCGCGTCCACACCGGACGGGCGACTTGGCCACGCCCCCGCGTATTTCCTACTCCAAACTGGTGTTCTACAAACTCCGGCAGGCCGTTTCTCGGCCTCTCGTAAGTCATGGCGGCTAAGCCGATTACAGTTTTCGGACTCAAAAGGGCCGTGTCCGGAATTTCAGAGAGGTTGGGGCCAAAGAGAGAGATTTCGGGCCAGACGGGGCCTCGCGCGTCTGAAACGGAAGTCCGAAACCAGGCCGCGGGGATGCTCGCAAACCCCTATAAACAAAGGCCAAAACACGCGAAGCCCGCCGCCGTGTGGCAGCGAGCTTCGTTCTACGAGAGAGACGGTTTGCGGAAGAAGAATGGTGGAGGCGGCGGGAATCGAACCCGCGTCCGGATGTCGGGTGCTCGGGCCGTCTACGTGGGTAGTTGTCCTTTCAGGCTCTCGATTCCCTCGGGCAAGACAACACGCCCCTTGGGAACCCAACCCCTGCTGGTTCTCGGCGGCCGCGCCAGAGGTGCACTTGGTCGCCAAAGCCCGCTGTCGGCGTCCGTCGGAACCCGCAGGCTTAGTTCCGGGGACGGGCTACCTATGGTTAGGCGGCCATACGCATGCCAGTGTTGGCATTTAGTTTAGGTGCGAGGTGTTTAAAGGGGCATCCTCGCAACCCCTCCACGCAAGCACCGAACACGCTCAACCCCGTCGAGACCAATCGCCCCCACGTGTCAGCCAGCTTGTGTTCAGTTTGACGCCAATGATTCTACCACCGTCGGCGGCCGTAGTCAAAAGAACAGAAATGCCGCATAGCCTGCACAGTGCGAGTTACTCGGGTTATGACCACGACGCTCACAAGCGTATCTGGTCTTCATCTGCCACAAGCGGCTCGAATTCCGGCGGCAGGGGACCGCCGTGAATGAGCGGCGCGACGAACCGTCTGACGAACCAGGGCGTGCTCCAGCCGAAGTGGCCGCCGTTGCGGCAGCCAGGTTGCGGGGCAGGGCGACACTCACATTCCGCGTTGTCTCACCACTTTCCAGGTAATTGCAGACAGTGCCGCATCAGAATGGTCCAGCGCCAGCCTGAGCCAGGTTAGCTCATTCGGCAACCCCATCCAGGTGTCCTCGTAGTTGTCTACGGCGACCGTGACGTTGTTACTTGTCACGGCTATGTGGGCCAACTCCAGTCCTCCTGCGCCTTTCAAGTTGCGCAACAGTTCTCTTGAGCCATCCTCCCGCAGACGCGACAGGCCCCAGTTTCTCCGGTCCTTTCTGTGGAGAAGGACGGACTGGCCGCCCGTCGATGGTCCGATGATGCACTGCTTGTCCCCGTGGCCGTAGTCTAGTTGTGTGCCGCTATCGATGAAGAACGCGCGGCGGCTGTTCAGATTCAAGAGAACCAGCCGCCCGTCGATCTCCTGAAGGCCGAGAGTCTCGACATCCCGCACCACGTACGAATCGCCAGGTTCAATAGTCTCCTGCTGGAACGTGTCGCTTGTCGGGTCATACGACACGATAGCGCCGGGCGCGAAGTTGTCGCCTACCGCATGCAGGCACAGAATCTGAATTCCTTCCGAGTTCCAGACCGCATTTGCAGGTCTCAGGTTCCGAAAGGGCCAAGGCACGCGTACGGGATCCGCGCATCCACAATCGCTCCACTCGTACAACAGAAGTCCTGTCCAGAACCGTGGCTGCTCAAGCAGACATTCCGGAAGCCAGCACGTCAGTGCAATACGCCGTCCGTCTGGGCATCCGGCCGCGCCGCCACAGAATAGGCACTGTTGGCCCTGTGGCGACACAACGGCGCTGTCAAACCGCACTCTGTCCGCCACCTCGTCGAACAGAAGCATGGTCAACACCGTCGACCGCACGTGCACGGCCACGTCATCACAGACCGCAAGGCCCCAGGTCAGGGCCGGCTGCCGTGGGCGTCTGAACAGGCGGAACAGCGCGGATCGCATGTCCTGCCACAGGCTTCTTGTACGCAGGCTCCCCGGCGGAAACCCGACAGGATGAATAGGCCCTCTGATTGCCAAGTGTCTCTCCTCCCAGGCTGATGACCAAGGGGGCATCCGAGACTTCCGGAATTGGCTTGGGTCTTTGGTTGACGCCCAGGCCCAAGAGCAGGGCCGCCGGCCCGGTCACGTTTATCAGGCGTTTTCTCACACCGCACCCTTGTGTGTCGTCGGCCAATGGCATTGTAACCGGACGGGTATGGGGCTCAACGGAAAACGCCTGGCTGAGGACGCCGTGCGGCGGGTACGCAGGCCGGCAGCCATGATTGCCTTGCCAAATCGGGGGTGGGCGGATATCCTAGTCGCCCGGTTGAGTGACCGTTCCCCCTATAGAGGGAGCGTCGGCGTTTTGGGTTGCCCGGATGGAGGGCAGGGGGTGGTCCGGGGCGGCGCGGCATGGTCCGCGGTGTCGGGCGCTATCGGGACGGCAAGGAGGAAACAATCCGCTATGGCGGAACGTGATTTCAAGGTTCTGTGCATCGTCCCGGCCTACAACGAAGAGGAGGCCGTGGTCGGCGTCATCCGCGACATCCGCGAGCACGTGCCGCACGCCGACGTGCTGGTGGTCGACGACGGCAGCGTGGACCGCACGGCGGCGCGGGCTCGTGCGGCCGGGGCCATTGTCTGCAATCTGAGCTACAACCTGGGCATCGGTGCCGCGGTGCAGACAGGGCTCAAGTACGCCCACACGCAAGGCTACGACGTGGCCATCCAGGTGGACGGGGACGGGCAGCATCCGGCCGAGCAGATCCACAAGCTGCTGGGCCTCCTGCGGGACCGGCCCGAGGTGGACATGGTGCTGGGCAGCCGCTTTCTGCAAGACACCGGCTACGAGTCGCCCGCGACGCGGAAGGCCGGCATCCAGATCTTCTCGGTCGTCCTGAGCGCTGTCTGCGGGCAGAAACTGACGGACACGACGAGCGGTTTCCGGGCCACGCGGGGCGAGGCGATCGGCTTCCTGGCCCGCTACTATCCTCGCGACTATCCTGAAGTGGAGGCTCTGGTGCTGCTGCATCAGGCCGGCTACGTGATTCGCGAGGTGCCGACCCAGATGCGGCAACGGCAGGGCGGCGAGAGCAGCATCCGACTGTTCCACGGCGTCTACTACATGATCAAGGTGCTGCTGTCGCTGCTGATCGAATTGCTGAAGAAAGCCAAGGGACGCAAGGGCGACCCGACCTCGCTGGCTCGCAGGTCGATGGACTGATCGAAGGTGACGGGCATGAACGCATTAGCCTCAATCGGCGGCTTGGAGCCATTCCAGATTCTGACGATCGGCCTGGGTCTGGTGATCTTCCTGCTGACGTTCGAGATGATTCGCCGCGACCTGCTGCGGACGGCCTACGCGCTACTCTGGCTCATCAGCGGCCTGGCCGTGGCCCTGATCGGCCTCTTCCCCGACACGGTCAACCTGCTCCAGAAGTACACCGGCATGACCTACCAGACCGGCATGCTCTTCTGCGTGTTCGGTTTCGTGTTGCTGCTGATGATGCAGTACTCGATCATCATCTCCCGCCTCAGCGCCCGCAACAAGCTGCTGACGCAGGACCTGGCCATCCTCCGCGAACAGGTCCGTCGTCTGAACGAGCGGGTCAATCCCGAGTCCGCCGCCAAGCCCGATACCGGCGACGAGGCAGACGGCGATTCCGCAGACACGAAGTAGTGCTCCGTCCCGATGTCGATTCCGGCAACCGCTGCTGGCCGCCCCGGCGCCGGTCTGCGCAAGAGCACGGCGAGCCGCGCCGTGACGGGCTCGCCGTGAAGATCATGCCGATGGCGGTACACACCTGTTTTCGGTTACTCGCGACAGCCTACTTCGCCGGTGCCAGGTCCATGCGGTTGGAGTAGTCGGGCCTCTCCGTGGCGGAGACCTTCTGCTTCATCTCGTCCACGGGCACCGGCTCGGGCAGTTCCACTCTGATGGCGGCGGCCAGTTTCTTGGCGATGTCGGTGTTGTCGTACTGACCGCTGAAGCGATAGGCGGCCGGACCGACGGCCCAGACGGGTACGGGCACGCAGGAATGCGAATAGGTGGTCCAGCCGATGCCGCACCGCTGTCCGACCAGTCCGGCGGCCGTCAGCGGCAACGGCTCATAGCGGCCGTAGGGGGGCAGCGACGGGCGGCGCCCCTTCTCGTCAAGTTTGCCGCGAGTGGCCATGCTGGCGTCGTAGGCGTCTTCGAGGGCGGTCTTCTGCTCGTCGCTCAGTTCTTCGAGGTCCAGGCCGAATCTCTCCTGCAGGGCCTTCTTCAGGTCGTCCGGCATGTTGTCCACGGGCGAGTTCCAGGCATGCGTCTCCTTGAACTCGTTGAAGACCTCGAAGTTGAAAGCCGCCCACGACTGCTTCTGGTTCGCCAGGACGGCCATGCCGAGCGGCGACTTCTTGCCGTCGTAGTTGAGGGCCATGCCGCCGGTTTCGTGGTCGGCCGTGACGACGATCAGCGTCTCAAGCGGGTGCCTGCGATAGAAACTGACGGCCTCGTCAATGGCCGCGTCCAAGGCCAGAACGTCGTGTACCACGGTCGCGGCGTCGTGATTGTGCGCGGCATGGTCGATCTTGCCGCCCTCAACCATCATGAAGAAGCCGTCCGGATTGTCGAGCAGTTCGATGCCCTTGGCCGTCAGCTCGGCCAGCGACACCCGGTGCGACGGGCGGTCGATCTCGTAGGGGATCTTGTCCTGGAAGAGCACGCGCGACCCCGGGCGGCAGGCGGCCAGATCGGCTCGCGACGTGACGACCTTGAAGCCGTTGCGTGCGGCGATTTCCAGCACGTTGCCCTGCGGGCCGTCGGCTTCGCCCACCTCGCTGCCGGCAATGTACTCGAACGGGCAGGCGGCCAGTTGCAGGCCGATCTCGTACTGCTCGCTGCGGCTGGCCTGGTGGGCGTAGTACACCGCCGGCGTGGCATCGGTGATTGTTGTGCTCGACACGATGCCGACCTTCATGCCGCGGGCGCGGGCCGAATCGGCCACACTTCTGTAGCACAGCTTGCCCTCGGGGTCCATGGCGTCCGTCCCGTTGGAGGTCTTGTGTCCGGTGGACAGGGCGGTGCCCGCTGCGGCCGAGTCGGTCGTCCGGCTGCTGGCCGAGTAGGTGGTGATGAATCCCGAGACCGGGAACTGGGTCATCGTCAGCCGCTTGATCCCCGGCTCGGTCTTGCCGGTCTTGGCGTTCTCGACGTCGGCCATGTAAACCTCGGCGGCATGCGTGTGTACGATGCCCATGCCGTCGCCGATGAACAGGAAGACGTACTTCGGGCCTCCCTGCTGCGACAGGGCCTGTTGTTCGGTGATCGTCGGTGTGCAGCCGACGGCCAGCCACAAGCCGACCAGGGCGATCGTCAGCCCGATCTTTGTCTTGCGCTCGATGTGTCTCACTGGAATTCTCCTATCCGGTGCAGGAAATAAACGGGAAGCTTCTTATTCTATGTTGCAGTGCCGTGAGGTCAACCCCGTCATTCCATCTTTTTTTGTCGCGGCGAAAGTCCTCAGTGTTCGTTAGTCGTGCATGAGAGCAGCGTGAGAGCCTTCTTCGTCGCATTTTCAGGGCCGCGAATGGCACGGAACTCGGGCCGATCTCCGGGGTTTACCCATGCGGTGATCGTTGACACGGAGGCGCAGGACATGACGCGTGCGGCAAGAACGGTTCTGGCGGTCGGTGCTGTGGTGTTGAGCGGCTGGCTGGCGACGTCCGTTGCCGCCGAGGAAAAGACCCTCGTCATTCCGGCTGTTTCGTTGTCGGCCCAGGGCGGCGGCGAGGACGCCACCGTGACCAAGGCCCGGCAACCCTCCGAGCGGTTTGCCGCCGGCTACGTGCATTTCTGGTACACGCCCGGCCACTGGCTCCAGTGGACGATCGACGCTCCGGCCGCGGGGCAGTACGACGTCACGCTGCAGTACACGGCCAAACTCGGCACGTCGCGATCGCTGTCGGTCAACGGACAGGCGGTCCGAGGGCTGGACCCGTTCATGTTGCCGCGCACCAACCGCTGGTCCGCCTGGAACGAAATCAAGCTGCCGGCCAGGGTCGCGCTGAACGAGGGCGCCAACACGATTCGGATCACTTGCCTTGACGATGCCAGCATGTGGCTGAACGAGATCGTATTCTCGCGCGCCGACGCGCCGCCGATTACCGTCAAGGCGGCCCGCTTTGCGGGGCAGGGCGGCGGCCGCGTGCAGATCCTCACGCCGATCACGCTGGGCTACGTCAACGAGGAGCAGAACCGCCGTCCCGAGAAAGGCGCCGAGCCCGAGCAGCACTGGATCGAATGGATCGTCGCCGATGCGGCCGCGGGGGAATACGAGATGCACCTGCATTACGCCGCCGACAACGTCTGTACGCGACGGGTGCAGGTCAACGGCGAGGTGGTCGAGGGGCTGGAGTCGGTCGTCCTGCCTTCGACCGCCGACGACACGAACTGGACCGAGACGAGGCTCCCGGCGACGGTTCGCTTGAAGCAGGGCCGCAACGTGCTGCGGTTGACGAATGTGGACGGGGAACGGTTTCGCCTGAGCGCCATTCGCCTGGTCAGCCCGCCGAGCAAGCCGATCGAGACGCCCGTGGTGGACGAAGTCGCCGTCGCGGATGACCTGGCGATGCTGCAGCCAAATCCGGACCTGCCGCCCGCGTCGCTCGGACCGCCGATGCCGAACTTCCATCCGGGAATCGCCCTGAAGGAGGGGGAGGAAGACACCGTTGACGGAATGCGGGCCAAAGTGACGACGATTGATGCCTTGCCGTATGTTAAGAACGATTTCTCGCAACGGTACCACTTCGAGAACTACGACAACCCGAAGCTGCGTTACCTGCGCGAGAAGTACCACCTCGACGACGTGGTTGCCGCGGGCAAGACCGAATTCGAGAAGCAGGCCCTGCTGATGAAGTGGGTCTACGAGCAGTGGGACTTCGGCTATCCGCGCGAAATGATCCCTGAGCACGGCGCCCTGGGGATTCTCAAACACTCGCGCCGCGAGCACAAGTTCTACTGCGCCCACTCGGCCGCCATCCTCATGGCCGCCGCCAACAGCATGGGCTGGGTCTGCCGCAACATGGCCATCCCGCGGCACAGCTTCAGCGAAATCTGGTCCAACGAGCACAAGAAGTGGGTCACGTTGGACGCCACGAGCAACTACTACCCGGAGCGCGACGGCGTGCCGCTCAATACCTACGAGTTCCGACAGGCGCTCCTGGTGGATCATGCCGAGCGGCTGCTGCACGTCAGGCCGACCGACACGGGACTCGACAAGAAGCCGCAGGACGAGAAGTACGGTCAGCGGCTGCTCTTCATCGGCTACATTCCCAACACCAACTACATGGACCGCGGCCCCGACTATGAGAAGTTCTTCATCACCAAGGACGAGTTGACCACCGGCAAGTGGCACACGCGCGACTGCCCGCCGAATCCGGCCGTCGATCCCTACTTCCCGATCAACCAGGCGGCCGTGACACTGACGTCCGACGCCAATGGCATGGAGGTAACGCTGGGGACCATGACGCCCAACTTCAAGGAGTTCCGCGTGCGGCAGGACGGCGGCCCATGGCGAACGGCCGACGGCACGACGTTCATCTGGAAGCTCCACGAGGGCACGAACCGCCTGGAGGCCGTCAGCCGCAACAAGTTCGACGTCGACGGCCCAGTCTCCACCGTCGTAATCGAGGCGAGCAAGTAGCGGCAGGGAAGGCGTATCAGATAGGGACAGGAATGGCTCCCTCTGCACCGACGGGCTGGAATCCGCTTGCCGGCTTATGCCGGAATTCCTCGCCGCCGGTGGCCCGGACGGCATTATCATGTTATAATACCCTGACTTGCGACGCCACGGCTACCCCGACGAAGCACCACGATGCAGGGCGATCCCACAAAACGAAAGGGAGTTCGGATGAAGCGTCTTGCGGTGGGTGGCGTGTGGCTTGCAGTCTGGCTGGTCCTGGCGAATGCTGTTGCGGCCTATGAGCCGCCGGCCAGCGATCCGGTGCCGGACAATCCGGTGGACCTCGTGCCGGCCCTGCGCAGCGTCCATCCTCGGCTGCTCTTCACGGCCGCAGACGTGCCGGGCATGAAGACCCGCATCCAGGGCGACAGCCAGGCCCTCTACAATCAGTTGCTCGCCTACCTGCCGGTCTGCATCCCGCCGTCGAACACCAACTTCCAGACCGACGCGACCGAGGCCCAGCGGCAAGGGTTGTGGCGGATGCCGACCGTGGCCCTGCACTACGTCCTGACCGGCAACAGCACGTCGTTCAACCGGGCCAAGGGCTTCCTGGATTGGCTGCTGGCGATCGACCACTGGGAGACCACCGTCGAGATCGACAGCGGCATGTCGGCCGCGAACATGATGGTCGGCGCCGCCCTGACGTTCGACTGGCTCTACAACGATCTGGACGAGCCGTTCCGCACCAACTTCCGCAACAAGCTGCTGCTTCAGGCCCGGCGGATGTACTACGGCGGCCACATGCAACTGAACAGCGACAGCCACTACTGGCAGCAGGATCCGCAGAACAACCATCGCCACCATCGCGACGCCGGGCTGGTGCTGGCGGTGCTGGCCGTGGCCTCGCCGGATACGACCGACGACGATTGGATCCTCAGCAAGACCTGGGAGGAAGAGGCGTTCATCCACGAGTGGTTGCCGCCCGACGGCAGTTGCCACGAGGGCCCAACCTACATGCCGTTCGGCTACACGCACCTGATGCTGGCCATGGACGCCACGGACCGCTGCTTCGGCACGGACCATCTGGACCACGACTTTTTCCGCAACGCGCCGCGATTCCGATTCCTGTCGATGACGCCGAACCTGCTCGACACGTTCAGCTACGGCGACACCAATGGCGGCACGGGCGACTACAACAACTATGTGCTGCGGATGACCTCGCGTCACCGTCTGGCCGACGAGCAGGCGGCCTTTTTCCAGGCTATGGCCGCCAACAGCGATTTCGCGGAGTTCGCCTGGTCGTCGGTCATCTGGCATGACCCGACGGTGCAGGGCGGGGCCCTGGCCAACCTGCCGCTCGTGTCGTACCACAGCGACCTCGGACTGGCTTATATGCGCGACGCCTGGCAATCCTCCGACGCCGTCAGTGCCTCGTTCAAGTGCGGCCCCTACGGCGGCCTGCGGCTCAACGAGTATCGCAACGAGAACAGCTACCACTACATCAACATTGCCCACGACGACCCGGACGCCGGCGAGTTCCTGATTCACGTCGGCGGCACGCCCGTCGCACGCTCGGACGGCTACTCCTACTACAAACGCACCAGCGGCCACAACACGATCCTCATCAACGGCGTCGGACAGCGCGGCGAGGGCGGGCAGTGGACGCAGCCGGGCAGCGGCGACCTGTCGCAACGGGCCAAGGTGCTCCGCTGGTCGGCCTCGGGCGACACGGCCCTGGTCGAGGGCGAGGCCGGCGCGGCCTACACCGGCCTGTCGCGCTACCGCCGCACGATGATCTGGGTCAAGGATCGCTACGTCCTCGTGCTCGACGACATCCGGCCGACCGTCTCGTCGCAGATCACCTGGCTGGTGCAGAGCCCCACGGTGCAGACGCTCAATGCCGCCACGCGGCGCTATCGCCTGGTCAACGGCGCCGCCGGCTGCGACCTGCAACTGGCCTCGGACCGCACGCTCTCGACGACCGTCGGCACCTCGACGGCCCAGGAGCGCAGCACGTCGCTCGGCCTGCAGCAGATCCAGGCCCAGGCCACCGCGACGACGATGCGCATGGCGGCCGTCTTCGACCCGTGGCAGAACGGCAACGTGACCGTGACCCTCGCCACGCAGGGCACCGAGTCGGCCGAAGTGACCGTCACCGGTCCCGGCTTCGAGGACCAGTGGCTGTGGCAGGCCGCCGTGAACAATCAGACGGCTTCGACCATCGTCCTGACGTCCGCGCCGCTGGGCATCAGCGGCTGGGCGGTGGCGGCCGACCACGGTGCGGCAGGTTCCGTGACGACGAACGTCAGCGACGGTTACATCGAGCCGCGGCAGGCGGGTCTGCAAACGCTGAAGATCACCTTCGACAAGCCAATCGACCCGTCGACCGTCCAGACCGGCGCCGTGACGATCGTCGGCGCTGTCCATGGCGACGTGTCGGGACAGATCGGCTCGCTCTCGCTGGATTCCAACCAGACCGTTCTGACGGTGGCCCTCTCGTCGGCGCTGCCCGACGCGGACGTCTACACCGTGACGGTGACCGACATTCTGCGTGCAGCGGGTAGCGGCGAATCCGTTTCGGGCGATGCCGACGTGTCGCTACGGGCGCTGGCCGGCGACGTGGACGCTTCGGGCGCGGTGACGGCGGCCGACGTCCTGGTAGTGCGGGCGGTTGCGGGCACGACCGTGGCGGCGACGACGGCCCGCTACGATGTGAATGGTTCCGGCGCCGTGACGGCGGCCGACCAGCAATCCGTCCGCGTCCGTCTTGGCCAAGCGTTGCCATAAGAGGAGTCACAGCAACATGAGCACCGCGCAGCAGGTCCATCGAGCGTGCGATCAGTGACCGGTGGCGGCATGCGGCGCCCGGGCGCGGGCGATAATGCACAACCCCCCTGATCCCCTGCATTTCCTGGTGCATCTCTTGACGCCGCCGGAAGATGCGGTATGGTTGAGAGTCCTCGCGGTTAGAGGACTATCGGCGGCCGGTTGCTCGCCGGCGCCTGGTCGTGTCGGCCGGGCAGCGGAGGGCGGAGGCAGGCGGCCGCGACAACGGAAAGGTAAGGACGGTCTGAGATGGCCAAGACGCTGTGTAGCAGCGGCAGCAACGGTTCGGTGGTTCCCTGTCGTCTGCACCTGTCGGGCTTCGAGAAAGCCGACTCGAACTTCTACTCTCTGACGGTTGCCAGCGACAGGTGCTTGTACTTCACGCTGAGCACGCACAACATCGACACGCATGGTCGGGTTTATCGTTACGACCCGGAAGGCGACCAGTTGAAGCTGATCTGCGACCTGGGCGAGGCCGCGGGCGAACTGGGCGCCAAGATGTTGCCGCAGGGCAAGAGTCACAGTCCCTTCTTCGAACTGGACGGCTGGCTATACTTCGCGACGCACTACGGCTACTTCGCCACGACCGACGATCGCGAGGAACCGGCGCCGATTCCCGAGGGCTACAAGCCGTACCCCGGCGGGCACCTGATGCGGCTGAACATGAGCGACGGCCGCGTGGAGGACCTGGCCAAGGCCCAGCTAGAGGAAGGCATCATCACGCTGAACATGGACCCGCGCCGCGGTCGGCTCTACGGCCTGACGTGGCCCAAGGGACTTTTCCTCGTCTATGACATCGAGAGCGGCACGTTGCGGAACCTGGGCCCGGTGTCGCGCGGCGGCGAGGTCGGGCGCGGCGATCAGTACTTCTGCCTGGTCCGCTGCTTCGCCATCGATCCGCGCGACGGACACGTCTACTTCACGAACGCCGACGGACAGGTGCATTGCTACCGTCCCGAGACCGACCGCGTGGAGCCGTTCGGCGACGTCAGCCTGCGCCGCGACATCCTCGGCCACTGGGACCCGCACAAGCCCGGACACCAGGGCTACAACTGGCGCGACATTTTGTGGCACGAGGAGTCGCAATGTTTCTACGGCGTTCATCCGAAGAGCGGTTGGCTGTTCCGCTTCGATCCACCGGCGAAGAAACTGGAACTGATCGATCGCATTGCAGCCGACGAGCTTCGTCGCAGCGGCTGCTTCGAGCCGTTCCGCTACGGCTACCTGACGTTGCAGCTCGGCCCGGACCGCGAGACGCTCTACTACCTGACGAGCACCTACGGCCAGCCGCACGACGACAGCCTGCGGGTCCAGCAGGCCACCCACCTGGTCACCTACAACCTGCGCACCGGCAAGTACACCGATCACGGCGCCCTGCAACTCGAAGGCGGGCTGCAGGTGCGGATGTCGCAATGCCACGCCGTCCATCCCGGCGGCCGCTGCTATGCCTGCCCGTGGATCGAGGTGCCCGGTCGCATGAAAGGCAATCGCCCCGCCTGGCAGTGCGACCTGATCAGTTTCGCCGATCCCTTTGCCGCCGACCGGCAGGGCAAGTGAGGCCGGGCGAGGGCCGAGGATGCGACGATGACCGGACGCGAACGATTGCTGGCCGTGCTTCGCGGCGAGGTGCCGGACTGCGTCCCCGTGGCTCCGGACTTCTCGAACATGATCCCCGCGCGGCTCACCGGCAAGCCCTTCTGGGACCTCTACCTGTACAACGATCCGCCGATCTGGGAAGCCTACATTGCGGCCGCAAAGCATTTCGACATCGATTCACTGATGGACGGTTACTTCCCGCTGCGTCTGCCCGGCGACATGCCCGACGGCCCCGAGGAGGAGCCGTTCATCGTGCAGCGACGGCCCGACCGGCTGGTTGTCCAGTGGTCGCATCGCGACGGTGGCCGCCGCCGATGGCGACCGACCGTGGACGTCTACTACGTGGCCGACCCACCGACCCACGGCGTGAATCCGGCGAAGCTCGGGTTGCCTGTGGAGCCCGAGCGCTACGAGCCCGTCGAGGGCCGCAAGCCGGTCGACACAGGCCCGAACGGTTTGGCGCACGTCATGGAGTTGATGGGCGACCAGGGACTGGTGGGCGTGTTCGTGACCGGCAGTTGTGCGCTGGGCAGCGAGGCGGCCATCTACGACTATTACGACAATCCCGACAAGCACGAGCAGTGGGCCGCCGAACGCGTCGAGCGGGCCGAACGACAGTTCCGCAAGATCATGGCCTTGCCCGTGCGACCCGACTTTTTGTGCGTCGGCGGATCGGGCACGCTGGTGTTCCAGACGCTCGACATCTTCCGCCAGTTGGCCTTTCCCGCCGTCAAGCGCGTCATCGATCTGGCGACCGAGGCCGGCATCCCGACGCACGTGCACTCGTGCGGCCCGGAAGCCCGCCTGGTGGAACTCTTCGCCACTGAGACTGACCTGACGGTTATCGATCCGCTCGAGATACCGCCTATGGGCGACTGCAACCTGGCCGATCTGAAGCGGAAGTACGGCGACAGGATCGTCCTCAAGGGCAACCTGCACACGACGGAAGTCATGCTCCGCGGGTCTGCCGACGACGTCGCGGCCGCCAGCAGAAAAGCCATTGACGATGCCGCCGCGGGCGGGCGATTTATCCTCTCGACCGGCGACCAGTGCGGCCGCGACACGCCGGACGAGAACCTGCGGGCCATGGTCGAGACCTCCCGGACCTACGGGCGCTATTGAGCCGCACGCGCCGACGGTCTGGCACTACAACGCCACATCGTGGCATGGGCATCTTGCCCATGGGCGAACGGCGTTGTGCAGGGCCAGGATGGCCCTGCGACTCACGGGCAAGATGCCCGTGCCGCGGTGAAAAGGCCTTGTAGCGTTGTAGTGCCAGGTGCATTGCTAAAGAATCGGCGACGGAACCTGCGATGAGCAAACGACCACCGGATTCCTGGGACTTCGACGCCGTCCTGGCTCCCTTGCCGGACGTGCGCGGCTTCGGGCGTATGATCTTCGATCCCGTCTGGGCCGAGCGAACGCACCCGGCCAGTGCCGGGCACGAAATCCTGCACGTCATCGAGGGACGCATGGAACTGGTCATGGGCGACCGCCGTTACCGTGTCGGCCCCGGCGACACGGCCCTGGTCCCCGCCGGGGCCATGCACCGCGACGAGTTCGACACGGCCAAGGGGCTCGACATTCTCTATTGTTCGTTCACCTGGCCGCTGGCCGACGCCTACTTCAAACGCGTCGACAACGACACGCTGGCCGCCATGTCGTCCGACCGGCGTACGCAGCTGGTGGCCATGTTCGATCAGCTCCGCGCCGATCCTCCGGGCGAAAGCGCTGCGAGCCGGGCGCTGCTGAGGGTGCGACTGCTGGCGATTCTGCTGTTCATCCTTCGCCAGCAGGACGACGAGCCGTCGCCGGAGACCGAGAGCGCTTCGCGGCGGCTCATGCTGCGGGCCAAGGAATACGTCCATGCCCACTACGCCGAATGCGTCGGCCTGAACGACATCGCAGAGGCGCTCCGCGTCAGCCCCTATCACCTGTCGCACGTCTTCAGCCAGGAGAGCGACTTCTCGCTCTTCGCTTACCTGATGCAGGTCCGCATGAGCAAGGCCAAGGAACTCCTGCGGGTCCGACGCCTCAACGTGTCCGAAGTGAGCCGCGCGGTCGGCTACCAGGATCCCAACTACTTCGCCAAGGTCTTCCGTAAACACGTCGGCAAGTCGCCGAGCGCCTTTGCCGCCGCTCGCCGGTCCGGTTGAATCGCTCACGATGCCCGCTGCCCGACCCGGCGGCATTCCGCTATGGATTACCCGCAATAGCAACACTCTTCTCTTGTGGACGTTGCCCGGTGCGGCTTACCATGATTCCGTCAGTCTCGCATCGCCTGCCCGTTTCGCGGGTATGCTATTGTGTGGGATCGGTGGCCAGCGCGGAGGACCAAGAGATGCACGCACGCAAGACGGCGGACAAGTCGCAGACGCTGCACATCGGTTGGGCCCAGGCGGACATCACGCCGGCCGAGACGTGTCAGCTCTGCGGCCAGTTCTACTCGCGGCTCAGCGAAGGAGTGCTCGACCCCGTGACGGCCACGGCCCTGGTCCTGGAGTCGCCGACCGACCACGTCGTGTTCGTCAGTTGCGACCTGGTGGGCGTGCCCGACCCGTTCCGCGACGCCGTCCGTGCGCAACTCGGCGACGTGGACGGTCTGGACCCGACGAAGGTCGTCCTCAACGCCACCCACACGCACACCGCGCCCGACGTGCGGTTGCCGAACTGGTCGTCCGGCACCACCTCGACCACCCTGGGCATCGACTTCGAATGCGAGGTGTTGAGCGTCGAGCAGTACCAGGCTTTTGCGAGCGAGCGAATCGCCGATGCCGTGCGCAAGGCCTGGGCGGCCCGGTCGCCCGGGTCCGTCGCGTTCGGTCACGGTTGGGCCGTCGTCGGCCACAACCGCCGCTGGGTCGATACCGAAGGCAAGGCCACCATGTACGGCAAGACCGACGTGCCGCACTTCAGCCACATCGAGGGCTACGAGGACCACCGGCTGGGACTGGTGGCGACGTACGATCCGGCCGGGAAGCTGACCGGCCTGGTGGTCAACGTGCCGTGCCCGTCGCAGGTCTCCGAGCACCTGTTCCAGATCAGCGCCGACTACTGGTGCGAGACGCGGGCCGAGTTGCGAAAGCGTCTGGGCAAGGACCTGTTCGTTCTGCCCCAGTGCAGCGCCGCGGGCGACCAGTCGCCGCACCCGATCCTCACAAAGCGGTCCGAAGAGCGGATGCTTCAGCTCAAGGGGCTCAGCGAGCGGCAGGAGATCGCCCGGCGGATCGCCGACGCGGTGGACGACGTGCTGCCGGTCATCGCTCCGACGGCTGACGCTTTGCCCCACCTGGCCCACCATGTCGTGACGATCGACTTGCCGATGAACGCCCTGACCGAGGCCGACGTGAAGACGGCCTTGGCCGAAGCGGACAAGTTGCGCGCCTTGTACGACGAGGAGATGCGAAAGCTCGACGCCGATCCGTCGCTGAAGGACGATCCGCGGTGGTACAAGGCGCCGACGGCCCACTTCCGGATGATGCGCTGGTACCAGGGCGTCGCCGAGCGGTTCGAGAAGCAGAAGACGCAGTCCACGCAGCCGGTCGAGTTGCACGTGCTGCGCCTGGGCGATCTGGCCATGGCCACCAATCCGTTCGAGTTCTACCTCGACTTCGGCATCCGCATCAAGGCCCGCAGTGCAGCCATCGAGACGTTCCTCGTGCAGCTGGCTGGCGGCGGCACCTACTGCCCGAGTCCGCGGTCGCTGGCCGGCGGGGGATACGGATCGCTTCCGGCCTCGAACCCTGTAGGCCCCGAGGGCGGACGCATGATTGTCGAGCGGACGGTCGAGACGATCGGCCGATTGTGGCAAGGTGATCGTTGAAGGAGTCCCGAAGGGTGCCATGCTTCTGCTTGTCGCAGATCCCGAGCGAAGCCGAGGGGCAGAAGCATGCCGAATGTCTATGCTGTCCTGCGCTCATCGTGGCCTAGCCTGCGGCTAGACCATGACACCCAACGGTTATAGATTCGTGTCGAATAGGGCGGATGGTGCCCCTATAGATAAGGAGACGGCGGCATGGCCGAGAAACTGGCGATTCATGGCGGCAAGCGGGCGGTGCCCGAGGGAATGATGAAACCGTGGCCTCCGGTCGACGACGTGGACCGGAAGATGGTCATGGCCTCGCTCGAGGGCGGGCAGCCGACCTACGGCCCGAACTACAAGGCCCTCGAGCAGGAATTCGCCGAGTGGTCGGGCATCAAACACGTCTCGTTCTGCAACAGCGGCACAGCCGCCCTGCACATGGCCCTGGTGGCCTGCGAGGTCGGTTGCGGCGACGAGGTCATCGTCCCGGCCTACACGTGGCCGTCGTCGGCCACCTGCTGCCTGCACCACAACGCCATTCCCGTCTTCGTCGACATTGACTGGGACACGATGAACATCGACGTCGCGAAGATCGAGGCGGCCGTCACGCCCCGCACGAAGGCGATCATCGCCGTCCACCTGCACGGTCTGATGGTCGACATGGACAGGATCATGGCTGTGGCCTCCCGGCACAAGCTCAAGGTCATCGAGGACTGTTGCCAGGCTCACGGTGCGACGTTCCGCGGACGCCGGGCCGGCAGCTTCGGCCACTGCGCCGCCTCCAGCACCAACCACAACAAGTGCCTGTCCTGCGGCGAAGGCGGCTTCTTCATGTCGAACGACGAGACACTCTTCGAGCGCGGCAAGACCCTCTGGTACTTCGGCGAGCATCGTCCGCCCGAGGCCGGCGCGGGCTACCACGCCTACGGTATGGGCTGGATGTATCGCAGCACCGACCTGACGGCCGCGTTCGCCCGGGCCCAGTTGACCAAGCTCGACGGCTATCTCGATCAGATCAGGACCAATGCTCTGCGCCTCCAGGAGTGCCTGGCCGACGTGCCCAACCTCATCCTGCCGGTCGTCCCCGAGGGCCACGGTCACAACTACTACAACTACACGATCCGTTTCGACATGGACGCCCTGGAGCACGCCCGCGATGCGGCCAAGTTCCGCGACAAGCTCGTCAAGGCCCTCAAGGCCGAGGGCGTGGACACCGGCGTGTGGCAAGGCTGGCCGGTGCCGCAGATGACGGCCATAGCCGGCAAGAACGCCTACGGCAAGGGATGCCCGTGGTCGTGCAGCGGATCGAAGGTCGACTACTCCCTGGAGCACTTCCCCGTGGCCGCGCGGCACTGCGACCGCCATACGGGAATGACCATGCCGCTGCGTCCGCCGAACGGTCCCGACGTGGCCGAGGCCGTGGCCGCAGGATGGCGAAAGGTCATGACCCACATCGACCAGGTCGAGATGATGGACGATTGACGGGCATTGTGGAAGGAGGCGTCAGTTATGGGAGCGATCCGTCTTCTCGAGTCCAATCCGCACTACCTCGACCTCGGCGGCAAGCCGACCGTCCTGATTACCTCGGGCGAACACTACGGCGCGCTGCTGAACGCCGACTTCGACTACGTGCGGTACCTGGACGCCCTGGCCGCGGACGGGTTCAACCTGACGCGGGTCTTCGCCGGAACCTACCGCGAGATTCCCGGATCGTTCGGGATCGCGGGCAACACGCTCGCTCCGGACGAGGGGCGGTTCCTGGCTCCCTGGGCCCGCAGCGACGAACTGGGCTACCCCCACGGCGGCAACAAGTTCGACCTGTCGCGCTTCGACGAGGCGTACTTCGCGCGGCTGCAGGATCTGCTGACCTACGCCGATCGCCGCGGGGTGGTCGTCGAACTGGTGTTGTTCTGTTTCCTCTACAATGATGAACTCTGGGCCGCCAACCCGATGAACGCCCCCTGCAACGTCAACGGCATCGGACGGATTGCGAGCCGGCACGAGGCATTCTCGCTGGCCAGCGGCCCATTGCTGGAAGCGCAGGAGCGATTCGTGCGGCGGATCGTCGCCGAGTGCAACCGTTTCGACCACCTGTACTGGGAGATTATCAACGAGCCGTACTCCCTGCACGACGGTACGGCGCTTCTCGATTGGCAGCGTCGCATGGCCGAAGTCATCGTCGAGACGGAGCGCTCGCTGCCGAAGCGGCACCTGATCGCCCAGAACATCCAGAACCGTCACATGGCG
>JAFGPY010000285.1 GCA_016935955.1 Planctomycetota bacterium | reverse complement strand
GCACCCGTTGCCGCAAATCCATAGAGTAGGTCTTCATGCCTACTCTATCGGCCATGACCACAAGCAAACGTGAACTGCTCTAGAGACATGACGGAAAAAAAGAACGTGCCCCGCTCTGCCTTCAGGCTCACGGGGCACGCAATGTGTTGCAGCGACCGTGCGGAGTCGGCCGCTGCAACCGATGGCTCTTCGCAAGAACGTCTACTTGCGGCGGCGCCGGGCGACCAGGCCGGCCAGGCCCAGACCCAGCAGGCCGAGCGTGGCCGGTTCGGGCACGGCGGTCACCAGGGCGTCGGTGTAGGCGTTGTCGCCGTCCTGCACGGTCATCACCGCCAGGTCGCCGATGGACGGAAACAGGCCGGTGAAATCCTCGGGCGCCAGCCGCTCCAGCAGCGACACGTTCAGCAGCAGTTCCCAACTCGTCACGTAACCCGCCTCCTCGTCGTAGATCCAGATCATGCGGGCCACCTGCTTGGCCGGCTGCACCGACGCGCCGTCCCAGTCAATGTGCGAGTCCTTGTCGAGCACCAGCAACTGGCCCGAGTTGCCGTCCCACGTCCACGGCTCGGTCTGACCGGGGTTCGGCGTGCCGGTCTGGAAGTAGGCCGAGGTGCGAATCTGCACGCGGCCGCCGCCGCTGCTCGAACTGCTGTTGCCGTTGCCGCTCGCCGGCGCCGTGGTGCTGGTGTACCACGTGGCGTCGCTGGTGCCGAACTTGGCCTGCAGCTTCGGGCCGGTTGCCGCTCCCAGCAGACTGTTGACGGAGTTGCCGCTGAAGGCGGTCCATCCGGCGTCCTCGGCTGTGATGTCGGCGAAGTGGCCGCCCACGCCCAGCACCGTGTCGCCCGCCAGCCACGACAGGCTGCCGTCGTCGATCTCGAGGTTCGACCCGGCTTCGATGGTGAACCCGGTGCCGTAGGCATCGTAGCCGTAGTTGGCGCTGCCCTTGACGTAGACGCCGTCGGCCAGGGAATGCCCCGTGAGCACCCAGCCGGCGTCGCTCGTCGGATCGCCCGACACCGTGGCCGCCTGCACCTGCGCACCGACAAGAATTGCGGCCGCAAGACACGTCGCGGCCATCACCAGTTTCCGCGTCAATCCCACCTCACCCATGGAACGCTTCATCGCTATTCTCCTTTGGCGTCCGGTCCTGGCCTCATCGCCGTGCGGCGCGCCTCGTCCTGCGCGTTGCCGCCCTGGGCCCCCTCTGAATGCCATTGGGGAGCCATCGGACTCCCAGCCCACGGCTGCAACGATCCGTACCAACAAAAAAAGCGGACTTCGGCCCCCCGCAACGGGGTCAAAGTCCGCCTGATAAAAGCGTCTGCAGAGTCGTCAGGTCGTTCGCAATCGGCCTTAGCTGAAGAAAAAGGCCCTCCCGGTCTCAGTGCACACCGGGACGACCCAGCGCAACAACCTTCTGACTCCCTCCGATAAGACTATACTACGCAATAGCTTAAAATGCAAGTAAAAGAGTCCATTTTTTCACAGATGATTCAGTGCGCCGGCCCCGCATCGGCTTCCTGTGCCCCAAAGACGATGGCCGCACCCGAAAAGGTGCGGCCATCGGAGACGGACTTCACTTCTTCGAAACCGACTCGATCCGTCGCCCACAATCGGCCGCAGGGGTCGCCGGTCTCGTAGGAACTTACTGGCCGACGATCATCGGTCCGCGGCCTACGACGTTGACGAAGACGGGGCCCTTGAGCTTCTTGCTGGCCTTCTTCAGGGTCTCCAGGTCGCCGACCTTCTGCGAGGCCACCTGGTCGATGACCATTCCGGCGCGCAGCCCGCTCTCGTGGGCCTTGCTGTCGTCGTCCACGCGGGCAACGTAGACGCCCTGGACGTTCTCATCGACCTCGGCCTCTTTCCGCAGCGCGGGCGTCAGGTCCTGAAGCGTCAGGCCGCGCCACTCGAACGAGCCTTCCGGAGCCGGACGATCCTTGTCGCCGTCGTCCGTGTTGCCCGAGGCGATCTTGTCGGCGTCGCGGCGGACGACCTTGGCCGTCGCGGTGATCTTCTCACCGCTGCGATAGAGCACCATCTCCACCTTCTCGCCGACCGGCGTCATGCCGACCCGGGCCACCAGGTCGTCGGCATCGGTCACGGGCTTGCCGTTGAGTTCGACGATCAGGTCCGCGGGCATCAACCCCGCCTTGTCGGCCGGACTGCCCGGCACGACGGAACTGACGAAGGCCCCCATGCCGATCTTGGCCCCGGCCGTTTCGCTCTCGATCGGCCGCGGGTCGCGAATCTCGACGCCGAGGTACCCGTACTCGATCTCCTTGCCCTTCTTCAGCCGCTGGATGATGTCGAGCGTGGCCTCGTCGATCGGGATGGCGAAGCCGACGCCCTGGCTTCCCCCGCCGCGCGAGGCGATCGCCACGTTGACGCCGATGACCTTGCCGTCCAGGGCGCACAGCGGCCCGCCGCTGTTGCCCGGATTGATGGCCGCGTCCGTCTGGATCAGCTTGCCGTAGAAACGGTCCTCTTCCTCGGTGCCCAGGGCCAGCCGTCGCCGCGTGCCGCTGACGATGCCGAAGCTGACGCTGGCCTGCCCGTCGGCGCCGAAGCCGAACGGCGATCCCACGGCCAGAACGAACATCCCGCGGCGCACCTCGGCGCTGCCGTTAAGCTCCGCGGCCGGAAGGTCCTCGGCGTCGATCTTCAGCACTGCCAGGTCGCTGCGGGCGTCCTGGCCGACCACCGTCGCCTTGAAGTGCCGCTTGTCGGCCATCACGACGTCCACCTCGTCGGCCCCGCGGACCACGTGCTGGTTGGTCAGAATGTACCCGTCGGTCGAGATGATCACGCCCGACCCGATGCCCTGCGGCACAAGTTCTTCGCTATCCTGCTTCGGTTCCTGGCGACGTTGCGGCAAGCGGCGACGCCACTGGTCCGGCAACATGTCCCACAGATCCGAATCCCCGCCGAGCGACTGTTCGGTCACCTTGGCCTTGGTCTGGACGCTGACCACGCTCTTGCCCAGGTTCTCGGACACCTTCTCAATTCGTTCCTGCAACTCCTGGTAAGCCTGCGCGTCGTCGGCCATGACCGCCGCCGGGCCCACCATCAGAACCATCGCTGCAACAAGCACCACCACTCGTCCTGCTTTCCACATGTTCGTCTTCATCTCCTCTACTCCCTCCAACCAATAACATACGCCTCTACCGACATTCGCCACCCCGTCAACTTCGGGTGCCCACATAAAAAGGGCGACCGGCGACACCTCGCCGGTCGCCGTACCTGTTCATAATACGACTGACACCGTTCGATCAACAGAGGCAGGAACGCTACTTTTTTGCCGCTGCGGTCTTCTCCGTTTCCCCGACGGGCGGCGTTTCGCCGGAGGCCGCCTCGTCCAGGATCAGGCCCTTCTTGACCCGGACCGCGTGGTCGATTTCGGCCGCCAGGTCGGGATTCTCCTTCAGGAACTGCCGCGTGTTCTCGCGCCCCTGACCCAGGCGAACGTCGCCGTAGCTGAACCACGCGCCGCTCTTCTGGATCACGTTCAGGGCCACGCCGAGGTCGACCAGGTCGCCCTCGTAGCTGATGCCGCTGTCATACATGATGTCGAACTCGGCCTGCGTGAACGGCGGCGCCACCTTGTTCTTGACCACCTTGACCCGCGTGCGGCTGCCGGTCACCTGGTCGCCTTCCTTGATGGCGGCGATGCGCCGCACGTCGAGCCGCACCGACGAGTAGAACTTCAGGGCCTTGCCGCCGGGGGTCGTCTCGGGGTTGCCGAACATGACGCCGATCTTCATGCGAATCTGGTTGATGAAGATGACCGTCGTCCGCGACCTGGCGATGCCGGCCGTCAGCTTCCTCAGGGCCTGGCTCATCAGCCGGGCCTGCAGGCCGACGAACTGGTCGCCGATGTTGCCCTCGATCTCGGCCCGCGGCGTCAGGGCGGCCACACTGTCGATGACGACGATGTCCACCGCATTGGAATTGACGAGCATCTCGCAGATCTCAAGCGCCTGCTCGCCGCTGTCGGGCTGGCTGATCAGCAGGTTCTCGACGTTGACACCCAGCCGCCGGCACCACGAGGGATCCAGGGCGTGCTCGGCGTCGATGAAGGCGGCAATGCCGCCCTTCTTCTGGGCCTGGGCCACGATGTGCAGGGCCAGCGTGGTCTTGCCGCTGGACTCGGGGCCGAACAACTCGACCACCCGGCCGCGCGGTACGCCGGCGCCGCCCAGGGCGATGTCCAGGCTCAGGCTGCCCGTGGCAATGCCCGCCACGGCTGCGACCGGGAACTCGCCCATGTGCATGATCGAGCCTTTGCCGAACTGCTTCTCGATCTGCATCAGGACACGGTCCAACGCCTTGGGGTCGCCGGGGGTTTCTGCAGACTTGGCCATCCGATTCTCCTTAGCCCGTGCATGTCGTGAAGAGTGATTGGTTGCCATCGAGTGGGCGTTCTCGGGCGCGCACGTTCCGGTCGACCGCGTCGAGAACACGATCAGCACGGAGCGGCGACAGCTCCGACCAACCGCACGTGCGAGTGTAGCCTGTGGCCGACCTCAATTCCAGAGGAAACCCACCCGATTTTTCGACGCCGCGACTGCGCAGCCGAAGCGGTTCGCCGCCGCCGCAGGACACGCGGGTTCAACCCACAGGGATTCCGTTGAGAACGTTGATCAGGGTTCCCAGGTCGGTCGGCTCGGCCCCGCCGTTGGCGTCCAGGTCGAAGGCCCTGGGAGGGATGGTCGGAGGCGCCATTCCGTTCAGGCACAGGATCATCAGCGTCAGATCGGTCGGCTCGGCCCCGCCGTTGCCATCCACGTCGCCCAGGCGGCGGACCACGAAGGGAACCGACGCCGAGGCCTGCCCCCACACGTTGCCGGTCGCCGCCACGACCAGCGTCAGGGCGCCGGCGCCGGTCACGCCGTCGGTGCGCATGCTGCCGACAATCAGCCGCACCAGCGGGTTTCCCAAGGGGTCGTCGGCAACGCTCACCTCGCCGAGGCCGCTGCCCGGCGCCTTGGCTACCGTCAGATCGACCGAGTCGTTGCCCGCGTAATCGAGCACCACGACCTCCAGGCTGACCGTGTGGCCGCCGCGACTCAGGCAGTTGGGCGTGTTCTGGTAGACCCAGTCGAGATCGCCTCCCGTCCGCACCTCGATCGCCAGTTGCGACGTCGCCACGGCCGTCACCGTGTAGTGCCCGTCGACCGTGATGACCGTCGTCGCACTCAGTACGTCGGTCACCGTCGCGACGTCGCCGACCCAGCGGTCGAAGTGGTCCTCGGGCCAATCGGCGACGATCTCGACCTCCGTCCCTTCGTCGTACACGCCGCTGCCGGATCCGTCGACGACCGTCAGAACGCACTGGCGGGCAAAGACCGCCTCGACGTTCTTGTCGCCGTCCAGGAGCAGCATCAGCAGGTGCTCTGTGTCGGCGAGGGGCTCATCATTGACGAACCAGGCCGCAAAGCGGTAACCTTCATCCGGCTCGGCGTGAAGCGAAACGGTGGTCCCCGCCCGATACGTCCCCGGCGGATCGCCCGTGACCTGGCCGCCCGGCGAAACGAGCAGCTCGAAGTCGTAGTACTGCTCGGCGAAGTCGGCCACCGCCAGGGAGTCGCAGAGCACGTTGAACGAGATCGCCGCCTCGGGAGCCGACCCCATCCCGCCGTCGGCACCCGACGGCAACTCGCCCCAGCCGCTCAGGGACCAGCCCGTCTCGGGCACGGCCTCGACCGTAATCAGGTCGCCATAGTCGTACACGTCCTTCTGCGGCTCGTAGGTGAGCGTGCCGCCCTCGGGCGGTTGCCAGTCGACGCCGAAGGTCGCCGTGCAGTTGATGATCGCCAGGCTGTGATACCCGCCGCAGGCCATGGCGACGACGTTGGGCAGGTAGCCCTTGCCGCCAACCCCCGCAACGCGAACCGGCTGGGTACGGTTGACGATCGTGCCATCGCCGAGTTGCCCGTTCTCGTTGTAGCCGCAGGCCCACAGGCAGCCGCCGCCGGCCAGGATCAGGGTGTGATTGCTTCCGGCCGAAAGGGACTCCACGCCGGTCACCGTGCTCATGGCCACCGGCCGCAGGCGGTTGGTTGTCGACCCGTCGCCGAGCTGGCCCTCGAGGTTGCGGCCCCAGGCGGCCACCGTGCCGTCGTCCTTGACGGCCAGCGAGTGGTAGTACCCGGCGGCAACACTTGCCACGCAGCTCAGGGTGGTGACCTGGACCGGCGACAGGCGGTCGGTCGTGGACCCGTCGCCAATCTGACCGTAGTTGTTGCGGCCCCAGGTCCAGACCGTGCCGTCGCTCTTGGCGACGACCGTGTGACTGTACCCGGCCGCAACGGCGATGACGCCCGAGACGCCCGTCACCTGGACGGGAGTGAGGCGGGTGGTCGTCGTGCCGTCGCCCAGTTGCCCGTTGAGGTTCCTGCCCCAGGTCCAGACGGACCCGTCACTGGTGAGCGCCACGGTGTGGAAGCGGCCGCCTGAGACGGCCACGACGTCCGCCACGCCGACGACCTGGACGGGCACGGCACGGTCGATGGTCGACCCGTCGCCCAGTTGCCCGAAGTAGTTGCGGCCCCAGCCCCACAACGTGCCGTCGGCGGCAATCGCCAGCGAATGGTAGTTGCCTGCGGCCACGGCCTTGCACGCGCCGAGGCCGATCACGGCGACCGGCTCGCGGCGATCGGTTGTCGTGCCGTCGCCCACCTGGCCGACCCAGTTGTAGCCCCAGGCCCAGACGCCGCCCTGGTCGTCGAGCGCCAACGTGTGATAGAGGCCGGCTTCCACGGCCGCAACGGCCGAGAGCGTCAGGGTCCGCACGGGCGTCGTGCGGTCGCCGGCGTCACCTGTGTCGCCGATGCCGAGTTGCCCGTAGTTGTCGCGTCCGCAGGACCAGACGGGACCGGGCAGCGGCTGCGCGGACAGCGCCGAGGCGCAGACCGACGCCAGCCAAGAGGCGACCACGGCCATGGACAATCGATGGAGAAGGTTTCTGCGCAGGAAGCGCCCGCGCCCACTGACACCACGTGCCCACTTCATACAGCGTGTCCTCGCAACACATCCGTGTGCTGGGTGACCGCGCGGCAACGTGCCCACTGCCCGATGCCGCGCATCATTTTTATCGGCCAACCGGGACCGCCATGTGCAGCCGAATCCGGGGCCGCCTGCGGCATTCTACGGTTGAATGTACGCTGTCGACCGGCGGCTTTGCCGTTGAAGCCCCCGGCATCGCCGGGGGATCGAACGGTTGCGAACATTCGTATCCCGCCGCAGTGCGGCGGGCTTGTACGTGGCGCCCCGCAGGTTGTCCCACGGCAGTGTTGCCGTTGAAGCCCCCGGCATC
>JAFGPY010000042.1 GCA_016935955.1 Planctomycetota bacterium | reverse complement strand
GTTGATGAAGTGCGGCGAGATGTAGCCCTTGTCGAACTGCATGCCTTCGACCAGCTCGACGGTCGTGTCCAGGCTCTTGCCCTCCTCGACCGTGATGACGCCGTCCTTGCCGACCTTGTCCATGGCCGTGGCGATCATCTTGCCGATCTCCGGGTCCTGGTTGGCCGCACAGGTACCGACCTGGGCGATTTCCTTGCTCTGGTCCACGGCCTTCGACATCTTCTTGTACTCGGCCACGATGGCCTCGACCGCCAGGTCGATGCCGCGCTTGAGCTGCATGGCCTGGGCTCCAGCCGTGACGTTCTTCAGACCTTCCTCGAAGATCGACTCGGCCAGAATCGTGGCCGTCGTCGTGCCGTCGCCCGCCACGTCGCTGGTCTTGCTGGCGACCTCGCGGACCATCTGGGCGCCCATGTTCTCGTAGCTGTCTTCCAGTTCCACTTCCTTGGCCACGGTCACGCCGTCCTTGGTCACGGTCGGACCGCCGAACGATCTCTCCAGGACCACGTTGCGGCCACACGGGCCGAGCGTCACCTTCACGGCCTTGGCCAGCTTGTTGACACCGCGGCGGATCGCCTCACGGGCCTCCTGGCTGAATGCGATTTTCTTGGCTGCCATGTGCGTTCTCCCTTAACGTTTCGTATCCGTGTGCGGCCGCTACTCGACGACAGCCAGCACTTCGCCCTCGCCCATGATCATGTACTCCTCGCCGCCGACCTTGATCTCGGTCCCGGCATACGATGTGAAGACGATCTCGTCGCCTTTCTTGACCGCGGGCTTGGCACGCTCGCCATTGTCGAGCAACCGCCCCTCACCGACGGCGATCACCTTGCCACGCTGGGGCTTCTCCTTGGCCGTGTCCGGAAGAACGATGCCTCCGGCCGTCCGCTCCTCGGCCTCCAGACGCTTGACGACGATCTTGTCGCCTAACGGTGTGATCTTCATCTGCCTCCTCTCCTTTCTAAGCAATTCATGGGGTTATGAACCGAGTCTCTCGTACAGCCGCCTTTCACCGCATGGTGCGGCCTGCCGCTACGTCTCGTCCGGGTACCGCTCTTCGTAGTACTTCTGTAGCACGCGTGAGACCGTGTAGAGAATGCGATGCAACCCGACCATCTTGCTCATCACCGTGTAGGCGTGAAGGGCCAGGGCCTGGGCCATGACCTGGTCGGTGACCGCGCTGCTGATAACGATGGCCGGCAACCGGTCGCTGACTTCCTGGCGAATGATCCGCAACGTTTCGATGCCGTTCAGGTGCGGCAACTCCAGGTCCAGCACGATCAGGTGCGGACGCTTGTGGTGAACGACCTCGATGGCCTCCTCGCCCGTGGCCGCCTCGATCGTCTCGTAGCCGTGCGGGCTGAAGGCTTCGCGCAACCCTTCCCGCCACCGATCGTCGTCATCGGTGACCAGAATGCGAAACCGCCGATCGTTCTGCTGCTCGGATGCCAGCATCATGGCAAACCCTCGTTCCGCGCGGACCGTCCGCTGCCAAGTCATAATGGCAAAGGGTGTGCCAAAGCGTGCAGGAAGTGACAACGACAGCCCATGGACAACATAAGGTATTGCCAAACAGGCACTTAGGCGTCGACCGAGTGCTCGGAAGAGATTTCCCGAAGGCGGCCATCCCCGACATTAACCGCAATTCTGGCCTGTTTCGGGCGTCCAGGCCTGCCAATTTGGCAGCCGCTACTTGAAGAGCGGCCCCAGAACCTTCATGGTCTCGGACGCCGCCCGGTCCGGATCGGCGGCATAGGTGTAGAGTTCCACGGTCACGGTGCGGTCGTAGCCGACCTCGTTCAGTGCGGCAACCACGGCGGCAAAGTTGATGTCGCCCTGCCCCGGAATGAGGTGGTAGTGTTTGCCGCCGCGGATGTCCTCGACGTGCAGGTTCCAGATGCGGCCGGCCAAGCGCCGGACGACCTCCCGCGGGTCCTCGCCCGAGACCACGGCGTGGCCGATGTCGAGGTTCGCCCCCAGGCGCGGCGAAGCGATCCGCGCGATGCACTCGGCAAGCTCCACGCTGTTCTCCAGCAGCAGACCCGGCTCGCACTCGATGCCCACGTCCACGCCGAGTTGCTCGGCCCGCTCAAGAATGCGGCCCAGATAATCGTCGAGCACCGGACGGCAGGCCTCGGGCGACATGCTGCCCAGCGGCTTGCCCGTCGTGATCGAGATGTTCCGCGCCCCCAGCCCCGCGGCGATGTCCAGGCAGCGCAGCGTCAGGTCCAGCCGCTTGTCGCGCAGTCGCGGATCGTCACTGACGAGGCTCGGCTCGAAGAACGGTTCCGGCGGCGCGTCGCTCCAGAATCCGAACGCCGTGTTGGCGTTGATGTTCGAGACGACCAGCCCCAGGTCGTCGAGCAGGTGCTTCAGTTGCCGCACCTTGGCGTCGCCGAAGGTGGTCGGATAGGCGTGCGGCACGTCGCACAAAATCTCCACCGCCCGATATCCGTGGCCGGCAATCCGGCGGCAGGCCTCTTCGATGTCGAACCGCGTGTAGGCGTTTGACGAGAAACCAAGCAGCATACTCATTGGACAGCCCCCTTCGGCACCCTGGTGACCTCACGGTAGAACTCCACGACCTCATCTCGCGGATGCAGCACGAAACTGTATTCGCGGTTACGCAGCAAAGCATTCTGGGCCAGGCGATCGGTCACGGACTCAAGACGTCGATGCGTTGCGGCCGGCTCGCCGTCAAGCTGGTTCGCCAGCAGCCGATTGATCTCGTGCAGTCGCCGCCAATCGTCGGCACGTTCCTGCCGCGTCATTCCCCGCCGCGCCAGCAATTTCCGCTTCTCGTCGATCAACCGCCGCGTCTCGTCGCGCTCCCGTTGCGATCCGGACAACAGACGATCGGGATTGTGGCGAACGTCGCGCAGCCGACGCACGAGCGACCGCCGGTCGGCTTCCGTAACGTCGTGAGTCTCGACCGGCAGCAGCATCGTCCCCGTGGCCATGACCGCTTCGGCCGGCTCCACGCCATAGTACGTACGAATGATCTCCTCGGTCACCTTGTCGTAGATGGCGCCGCCCAGCCCGTGGATGAACAGGTCGCCGACGAAGACCCGTGCGAAGAGCGTCAGCGCCAGGGCTCGCGGGCGTATGCGAATGCCCTTGGCTTCCACGGCCTGCAGCACGCCAACGGCCGCTTCCCCTCCTCCGTCGAGTTGGCTTCGGGAGATCTCGGCGAAGGCCTGGGGATGGCCGTCAATGAACAGCCGCAGCCGTTCGCCGCTGACCTCGCACCACAGCCGCTCGCGTCGCGACCCCGCTCGCCATACCCAGAACGGCAGCTCCCACCGCCATCCCTCGCGGCCCAGGTCGGGCACCGGCTGCGCGGGGTTCTTCTCGTGGTGCACCTTGCGGAACAGCGACAGGCCGCCGTTGTAGCACTCGTGGAACCGTTCGACGTGCGACAGAATGTCCAGGATGAAGACACGGTACTCCGTGCTACGGGCCATGTCGCTGACCAGCGCTTCGAGGTTCCACAAACCGTATTGCCGTTCCAGGCGATGGCGGGCACAGGTTATAACCCGCGCGTACGTCTTCCATCGGCTGTGCTCCGGATCGAGCCCGCGCCAATACTCTTCGACGGCGTCACACAACGACGCCTTGACGCCCAGCCGCCGCAATTCTCCCGAGGGATCCCCCTTGAGATGCCCGACGCCGAGTTCCTCGTACGGCAGGCCACCCGTGGGCTGCAGGTACGGCACCTCAACGACGCGTGCCCGCCCATCGTCCATGACCGGCGCCTTGACCGTCACCTGGTGGGCCTCGTCATTGTCCACGTTCAGATTGACGGCCACGCCGCCCACCGCGGCGGCAAGGTGGCCGGCCAGGAAGTTCTTGAGCCAGACCCCCGGATGGTACAGTTCCGGCTGGTGTCCGGTCAGAATGACGGGGGCCGCCGGATGAAGAGGTTTGATTTGCGGGTCGAGATGCTTCATGCAGTTGTAGGGAATGGTCAGGACCGCCTGCCGCGCCGACTGCCGCAACGACTGCACCGGACGACCGAGCACCTTGAAGTCGTAACCGGCCAGCAGTCGCCGATTGCGTTCCACGACGCCAGGCAGCTCGCTCGGATCGGGAACGATCAGGGCCAGGCGATGCTCGCGCGGTGCGCGGTAGTTCGCTCGCTTCATCGGCACGGGCATTCCACCTTGTGGCCGTCGCAGATCGGCTCCAGAGTGCGGCCAATTTCGCGACTGATCGTATCGAGGTAATAGCGCAGCCGTCGCTCGGCGTCGTCCAGGTCGCCACCGAATCGGCGGTTCGGGTCCTTGTAGATCAGCTTGACCGGGATTTCAACCACCCGCAGCCCCGCCCGTGCCGCCTGAATCCAGAGTTGCAGCGGCATCGAGTAGCCGCCCTCAACAAGGTGCAACCTTCGCAGCCCTTCGACGCGGTAGGCCTTGTAGCCGCAGAATGAATCGGTCAGCCGGTAGGGAGTCAGCAGTCGCAGCAACTCGGTGATCTGGCAATTGATCCACCGCCGGTCGTCGGGCGCCTTGCCCTCGTGCAGCGAATGCTCCATGTACCGCGACCCGCTGACGATGTCGGCGCGGCCCTCTTCGGCCACACGAACGAAATCGAGTATCGTGCTCGGCTCGTGCTGCTCGTCGGCGTCCAGCGTGACCAGCCAATCGTAGCCGCGATCCATGGCGTAGTCGAAGATGTCGATCAGGCTCCGCCCGTACCCCTCGTTCACCTCGTGCGTGTGAACGACAATCTGCCCGTCGAACGTGGCCAGCCGCGCAGCCGTGCCGTCCGTCGAACCGTCATTGACCACAAAGACGTCGCTGCAATAGCGTCGGACCTCGGTCAGAACCCGCTTAATGTACTGCTCTTCGTTGTAGACCGGAACGCCCGTCAGTAGCTTCATGACACCCTCTCCACCTCGAACCGCCATAGTACGGCTGCCGGCGAACCAAGTCAAGGACACCACCCGTTGAGGGCATTCGCGGCAGATCGGCACGGCTGGGGGCCCACGCCGACCGCCATTAAACACCACAGGACACATCGCCATGCGTTTGTCGCACAAAAACTACCGCCGTCCGTTTTCTGAGGCAACGCCACGGAATGCGCATCACGTTATTTCAGAACGACTTACGTCGCCAAGCGGAAAAACCAGCCGGCCATGGCCGTTGACTTGCGGCAACACCCGGTGTCAATCAGAGGGGACCGGGGCCGCCTTCATCGCCACGCATCCCAAGGACGTAGTTCATTTTTGTACAGGCACTTACGAAATCCGCAGGACTCTGCCGCAGATCTCCTCACTGAGTCCGGCATAGGACTTGCTAGGTAATAGACAGAGATAGTGCGTTTTCGCAGTGTTGTGGTCTGTACTTCACTTCTTGCGATGGAGGCGTGCCGTGAGATTCGTCATTCTTCTTCTCTGCATTGTTGCCCTCATCGTGCTGGTCGGAACGCTGCATGCCGACTCGTCTTCCCAGCAGTCGCAGCCCGCAGTGGCCGCAACCCCGGACAGTTCGGACCTGGTAGTCGGCGAGACGTTCCCCGAGCCGATCAGTACCGTGTTCATCCTGGCCGGCGCCGCAGCCATGGGGCTCTGGAAACTGGCCCGTCGCTTTCGACTGGTCTGAGCATTCGCACCCGTCGCGACGCGCCTGACGATACCGACACGAAGGCGAACTTGCCCCTCGGCAGTTCGCCTTCTCTCTTGCGCCGCTCCCACTCGCCCACACCTGCCGCGCCGCCGCACGCTTGGCCGCATACCTGTTCGTCCTTTGGTTGACATTCCCCCTGCCAGCGACTAGACTCGCCGCACCATGGGCACGATTTGTACCGTTGTGATCTTCCTGACCTGCTATGTCCTGTTCGCCGTGCTGCCGCGTCACCGCCACTGGGTGGCCCTCGCCGGGGCCCTGGTCATGCTGCTGCTCGGCCCGTTCGACCTGGGCATCGGCTTGAAGCCGGCATTTCTGTTTCGCCTGACCGAGGCCGGCGCGCGATGCAGCCCGGCGGTCGACTGGAACGTCATGGGCATCTTCGTCGGCGTGCTGGTCGTCGCCGAACTGTTCATGCGCAGCGGCATGCCGGCCCACATCGCCGACATCGTGATTCGGCACTGCCCGTCGGCCCGCGTCACGCTGCTGGCCCTGTGCGTCTTGACGGGCATCATCTCGGCCTTCGTCGAGAATGTGGCCACCGTCCTGCTGATCGCCCCGGTCGCCCTGTCGATCACGCGGCGGCTGGGCATACGGCCGGTTCCGTTCTTCATCGCCCTGGCCATCTCCAGCAACCTCCAGTCGTGCGCCACGCTGATCGGCGACCCGCCGAGCATGCTGCTGGGGTCGGAAGCCAGGATGACGTTCAACGACTTCATCTGGATGCACGGCCGCCCGTCGATCTTCTTCGCCGTCCAGATCGGGGCCGTGGCCAGCTTCCTCGTGCTCATGCTGGTTTTCCGCAAGCACCGTCAGTCGATGCCGCGCGAGGCCGTGGAGCCCGTCAAGACCTGGGTCCCGACGATCCTGCTGACCTTGCTGATCATCGCCCTGGCCGCCAGCAGCATGCTGCACATCGGCTTCGCCTACCTGGCCGGCACGATCTGCATGGTCTTCGCCGTCGTGGCCCTGGCCTACGACGTCATCTGGCACCGCACCGACGCCTGGCGGCTGGTCAAGGAACTCGACTGGGTGACCACGTTCTTCCTGCTGGCCATCTTCATCATGGTCGGCGCCCTCAGCGAGCAAGGCGTGCTTGTGCGGCTGGCCCAGTGGATCCAGGGAATCACGGGCGAGAGCCTGCTGGCCACCTACGTCCTGCTGATCGTCATCGCCATGGTCGTCTCGGCGTTTGTCGACAACGTGCCGTTCCTGGTGGCTATGCTGCCCGTGACGGTCACGCTGCTGAAGGGATTGGGCTACAGCATCGAGGCCGGCGACCCGCAGGCTTACCTGTTGATGTTCGGATTGCTGATCGGGGCCGGACTGGGGGGCAACATTTCGCCGATCGGCGCCTCGGCCAACATCGTGGCCATGGGCCTGATGGACAAGCACGGACACCGACCGACGTTCTGGGAGTTCATCCGCATCGGACTGCCCTTCACGCTCATGGCCATCGGCTCGGCGTCGATCTTCGTCTGGTTCGTGTGGGGCTAGCAGCCCTTGAAGAACTGCGAGGGTGCCACGCGTCTACTTGTAGACGCGTGCTCGCGCGCAACAGGCTTGTCGGCATGCTTCTGCGAGCAGAAGCATGGCACCCCCCGGCCTTCTTCACGCGAAATCCTGCATGCCTGCCCCATCATAGATTCCGAGCAGAGTCGAGGCGCAGCCATGCGTAAGGCAAGAGCCATTCGGCATGCCCGCAGGGGCAGGCATGGCACCCGCCACGGACACCCCAAGAGATTTGTACAATACCGCTTGGACTCCGCCGCCTCTCGCGCCGTCACTGCCCGCGAAGCACGGCAAGAATGTCGTCCAGACTGACGCGCGGCTTCAACTGCGGATTCACCGTCACGAAGGCCAGCGTCCGTCCCTCGTAGACGAACCTCGGCGGCCTCGTCGTCGCCGCGTTGTTCACGCTCATCTCTCCGGCGTCATTGGCATATGGACCGCGAAGGTTCATCAGGCTGGTGGCCGACGTCTCGCCGCCGAAGGCTCCCTGCCGGTTCGAAATCCCCAGCGGATCGTCGGCGTCACGTGAGATGCGGCCCAGGAACGTGCCGTCGTCGGCCAGGATGACCGCGCTGCCGCTGCGAATGGCCACGATCAGTTCGGCCGCCGTCGTCGGGCCCGCCAGCGACGGCAGGAAAGGCATATCGTTGTCGACAATGTCCCAGCCCTCAAGCAGTTCGCTGCCGGGATTCTCGATCAGCACGAACGCGAGGTCCTCCGGCGGCGTCACGCGGCCGCCCCTGATTCGCTCCGCGATGCGCACCTGTTCGGCCCGGGCCTTCTGTTTGGACTCCAGTCGCGCCTCGTGATCGACCAGCAACAGATCGATCTTGTCCCGGGTCAGCACGTTCGCCGGATAGACCCGATCCGGGTATCCGTCGCCGTCCCCGTCGTAGACCAGGTCGCGGGCCGTCGGCGCCGTGCGACGGGCGCGATCCAGTTCGTCGAGCCGCGCCTTCAGCACGGCGATCTCCTCGTCGAGCGTCCTCACGGTGTCGGCCAGGGCCAGGAGCTGCTCGTCGATGCCGCGATTCTTCTCGCCGTACTGGGCGAACGTTTCGGCCGTCACCCACGAGGTCCCCCAGCGGGCCATGCCCCGCTCGCGCATGGCCGACTCCGTCCGGGCCGCAATGGACCGCAGGCGGTTCTTCGTCCCTTCGTCGTTGTAGTTGCAGTCGCAGGCCCCCTCGACCAGCAGCAGCGCACGGTAGGCATTGTCGCTGACGGTCACCACGTCGGGCGCCAACTGTGCGGCCTGGACGATCAGGGGGACGCCGTTGCGATACTGCCGCCGCGTGCACGAAAGGGCGGCAAGGTTGTTCAGCGTCGGCACGTGCTCCGGACAGCTGGCCAGCACGGCATCGTATCGGCTGGCCGCCGCAGCCATGTTCTGCCGCTTCTGGTAGATCAGCGCCGTGTAGAACATGGCCCCCGGATGGTCGGGCCATTGGGCCAGAACGTCCTTCAGCATATCGGCGGCCTTCTTGTCGTCGCCCCGGCCGTAAAGCCCGACCGCTTCGCCGAGCAGCTTATTGGCCTGGGTCTTGGCCGCCTCACGTTCGGTCAGAGTGACCACCTTGCCCGCCCAGATGACCTTGCCTTCCTTGGCGGCGGCATGCCAGCGTGCCAATTGCGTCTCGGCCTCGGACCGCAACGTCGCGTCGGCCGAAAGGCCCTCCAGGTACCGTTGCCAGACGGCCAGGGCCTCGGCCGGCTGGGTCGACTTGCCGGCCTCCTTCTCGGCGCGGCGATAGGCGGCCCGCTCCTGGGGCGAGGCCTTGCCGAAGGCGTCCAACTCGATCGCGGCCACCTCGCTCCGCGGGAAAATCTGCATCCCTTCGCTCGTGGCCACGCCCACGCTCTCGCCCGACTCGATCAACTGGCCGGTCACCCGCCGACCGTCTTTGAGAACCACCGTGGCGTCGGCCAGGACCGAAGCGGTCAGCGCAACAAGAACCAGCACAGCAGGAATCGCTCGTCGCATCGCATGTCTCCTTGGTTCCGAAGTGGCGGCATGGCAGCCGGCGGCGCGCACCACCGCCGCTGCAGTATTAGACCGCAGCAACAGTGGATTATTCAAGCTCGTTTTCTGAAAACGGGCGACGGCCGGGTCACGGCGGTGGCTACTTGGCGGCCCCGGTCTCCACCACCTGGGCGCGGCAATAACCGACGTGGTCCACGGCGAAGAAGGAATGCCCATCGGTCCACGAGGCCTGCCCCCGCTCGGGGCGGTGCGGAACGAGGTTCATCATCTGCGTCTTCGCCCAGGCAATCGGCTGCTTGTCGCGACTGTAGAGGATAAACAGCACGTCGACGACCGGCGCCGTCACGGACGACAGGTTCGTAACGTCGAAATGGATCGTGCCCTTGGTCTTGCCCTGGCGGTCGAGGGTCAGCGGCTTGACGTCGAACTCGAACGGCGGCATGGTCGTGTCACTGAGTTCGGGCACCTGGGGCAGCGTCTGCAGGCCCACCTTTGGCCCCGACGCGTAGAGCGTCTCGAAGATGAAGTAGACCTTCTCGCCCGGCTTGACGTCGTTGAACCAGTAGTTCTGCTCGCCGTAGACCTTGCCGGCGGCTTCGTCGGCGGCGTCGATGAAGCGCACCGACCACGTGGCCCGCCGCACCGTCTCGGCGCCGGAGTTCTCCACCCAGCCGACCCAGACGTCGTACTGCTGATTGTCCTTCGTCACCGAGTACGCCGGATTATTGTTGCTCATCCAGTGCGGGATCAGCGCCGACGCGCCGCTGTCGAGAAGCTCGTCCGGATGGACGCGGTCCTTCTCGCTCAGGTCGACTTCCTTAAGTTCTTCCTTGGAGATCACGTTGCCATGCTCATCCACCGTCTTGACGATGATCTGCTGACGCGGGCCGTCCGTGTAGCGCTTGTCCCCAAGGATGGTCTGCGACTCAAACGAGCCTTCTTGCTCGGCGGTTCTGAACTTGCCGTAGCTGTAGACGATGCCGATCACCAGACCGATGACCAGCACGCCCAGAATGCTCATCCAGACCCAGATCACCGTGCGGCTGTGGATCGGGGCACTGTCCAGAAGGTGGTCTTCCTGTACTTCATCGTCCAGGCCGAGATTCTTCGCCAGACGAGTCTGATAAGGTTGCGGCGCCGGTGCGGCCATGACGGGCCTGGGCGCCGGCTTAGGCGCCGGCGGCGGACCGAAGGCCGCCTCCAGGGCTGCAGCCGCCGGCGACGCCTCGCCGCCGGACGACGCAGGAGCATGGCCCGCAGGAACTTGCGGCGCGGGACCCTGCATCTGGGCCGCAGCCTCTTCCTGCGGACTGCGCGGCGCGGACGCCTTGCGCTCGCCGACTGTCATCCGCTGTCCGCAGTGCGGGCAGTGAACGCTTGTTCCCATCTGGCGCGGCAGCACGCCGAAAGGTTTGGAGCACTTCGGGCACGTCACCTTGATTGGAGCCATGGCCACCTCGCGGGAATCGAACCGATCCTCGATATGATATACGAAGCCGCAAGGGTTTTGTTCGTCAAATTGCGGGATTTTTCACCGCCGGAGGGAACGCCGTCGCAGGTCGCGGTCAGCGCAAAAAAAACGAGGGACCCGAGCTCGCCGTTACCCGGATCCCCCAAGCCAGGCTGCCCGTCCTGACGGACGGTGACCCACAGCCTTGCTATGGATATCGGACAAAAGCTAAAAACCCATTAGCCGGATTCGCCCCTTTCCGGAACGACTTGCACTTTTTGTCAGATATGACCGTCCGATAAAGTTTGGCTGTCGCCTGCCGTGCGGGCGGACGCTGTTTTTGCTGGTTTGTCGCCCCGCGCCGCGACTATAATGGCCAGCGGCAACCACCTTCACAAGCAACCTCGCCCCCTGGGAGAATCGCCGCGTGAGCATCTTCTCTTTCGGCCAGACCATCCGCAGCAGCCAACGCCTGGCGACCATCCTGACCGTGCTGGCCAAGCACGGCTTCGGCCACCTGGTGGTCAGCCTGCGGCTGGAGCGTCTGGTGCCCTTCCGGCAGAAGCTCTCGTCGAAGTTTCCCCCCAAGCCGGTCACCCAGGACGACATCGCAACCGTCGCGACGCGTGCCGCCGAGGCCCTGGAGGATCTCGGCCCGACGTTCATCAAGCTCGGCCAGTCGCTGGCCGGTCGCCCCGATCTGCTGCCCGTGGAATTCCAGAACGCCTTCCGCCGCCTTCACGATCACGTGCGGCCGTTCGCCTTCGACGAGGTCCAGCGGGTCATCCGCCACGACCTGGACCACCCGGTTGACGAACTGTTCACGTCGTTCGACGAGACGCCCTTCGCCTGCGGCTCCATCGGCCAGGCGCACCGCGCCGTCACCCACGATGGGCGCAGGGTTGTCGTCAAGGTTAAACGCCCGGGCATCGAGCGCCTCATCATGAACGACGTCTCGCTCCTGCGGGCCCTGGCTCAGTTGATCGATCGCCACCTGCCCGAACTGCGACCGTACCGCCCGCAGATGCTCGTCGACGAGTTCGCCCGAACCCTGCACCGCGAACTCGACTTCGTCAACGAGGCGTCGGTCACGGCCCGTTTCTACGAGGCCTTCGCCCAGAACGAGAACATACAGACCCCGCAGGTACTTTGGCAACTCTCGTCGCACAATGTCCTCACGCTCGAGCAGCTCGAGGGCGTCACGGTCACGCCGACCACCGACTACGAGGCCAAGGGCCTGGACCGCAAGCTGCTGGCCCAGCACCTGCTCGATGCCTTCTTCCACCAGTTCTTCGAGATGGGCACCTTCCACGCCGACCCGCATCCGGGCAACTTGATGGCCCAGGCCCCCGGACGATGGGGCATCATCGACTTCGGGCAGGTCGGACGCCTGGACCCCGGCATGCGATCGAAGCTGGCCATCTGCCTGATCTCCGCCGTCAACCGCGAGCTGGACCTGGTGATCGACATTCTCGACGACCTCGGCGCGCTGCCGGAAGAGATCGACTACGGCCGCCTGCGCAACGACCTGGCCAACCTGCTCGACAAGTACTACGGCACGCCGATCAAGCGGATCAACATCTCGGGCGTCTTCGAGGAGATCGTCGGCCTGGCCCGCGACCACCGTATCGTCCTGCCGCGGGACTTCGTCCTGCTGGGCAAGAGCCTCACGAACGTCGGCGGCGTGGCCCTGATGCTCGATCCCGACTGCGCCCCCGTGGAGGTCATCAAGCCGAAGCTCAACCGGCTGCTGCTGGAGCGGATCTCGCCCAGCCGCGTGGCCAGCAACCTCAGCGTCAACGCTTACCACGTGGCGACCATCATGCAGCAGGGGCCGCAGATGTTCAGGCGGTTCTTCCGCAACCTGATGCGCGGCAAGATGCGGCTGGTCTTCCGCCACGACGGGCTCGACAACATCATTACCGAACTCGACCGCTCCAGCAACCGCATCGCCTTCAGCGTCATCACGGCCGCCATCATCCTCGGTTCCAGCATCATCCTGCAGGCACGCATCGGCCCGAGCGTCGGCCACATGATCCCGTGGATCGGTTCGCACTTGCCCTCCATCGGCGAGATCCCGTTGCTCGGACTGATCGGTTTCGTCATGGCCGCCGTCAGCGGCACATGGGTGGTCATCTCCATCCTCCGCAGCGGCCGGCTGTGAGACACGCCATCGGGTACACTGCGGGTTAGCGACACTCGTTGAGGCACGAGGGCGGCTCGCGAGCCGCCCCTACAACTGCCTCCCGTGGCGAAAGCCGTTGTAGGGGTCGCTCGTGAGCGACCCTGGACAGCGGGCGGTTCGCGAGCCGCCCCTGCGCATAGCGTTGGTACCCCGTCCCCGCTTCCGGAATCCCTTTTCGCTTGACGGTATCAGCCGCCCCTCGTAACCTAGCGTGCTTGACGTTCACAAGGAGTCCCAGCAGTGGCACAGAAACTACCGGACGGTCATGGGCGATTCGGTCCTTACGGGGGCCAGTATGTCCCTGAGACGCTGATGCACGCCCTGGCCCAGTTGGTCGAGGCCTACGACCAGGCCCGCCAGGACCCGAAGTTCCACGAGGAACTCGCGTACCACTATCAGTACTACGTCGGGCGTCCGAGCCCGCTGTACTTCGCCCGCCGCGCGACCGAGGCCTGGGGCGGGGCCAAGATTTACCTGAAGCGCGAGGACCTGAACCACACCGGGGCCCACAAGATCAACAACACCCTGGGCCAGGCCCTGCTGACCCGCCGGATGGGCAAGACGCGGATCATCGCCGAGACCGGCGCCGGGCAACACGGCGTGGCCACGGCCACGGCGGCCGCGTTGTTGGGACTGGAGTGCGACGTCTTCATGGGCGCCGAGGACGTCCGGCGGCAGGAATTGAACGTCTTCCGCATGCGGGCCCAGGGCGCCACGGTCGTCTCGGTGACCACCGGCCAGAAGACGCTCAAGGATGCCTGCAACGAGGCCTTCCGCGACTGGATGGCCACGGTCGGCAACACCCATTACTGCATCGGCTCGACGATGGGTCCGCATCCGTTTCCGATGATGGTCCGCGACTTCCAGTCGATCATCGGCCGCGAGACCCGCGAGCAGATACTCCGGCAGGAAGGCCGCCTGCCCGACCTCATCTGCGCCTGCATCGGCGGAGGCAGCAACGCCGCCGGGATCTTCTTCCCGTTCATCGAGGACGCCGAGGTGCAGCTCGTCGGCGTGGAGGCCGGCGGTCTCGGACTGGCCAGCCACAAGCACGCCGCGCCGCTGGCCGCAGGTCAGCCGGGCGTGCTGCACGGCAGCATGAGCTACGTGCTCCAGGACGCCGACGGCCAGACGGCCCAGGTGCACAGCGTCTCGGCCGGCCTCGACTATCCGGGCGTCGGGCCGGAGCACTCGTACTGGAAAGACAGCGGCCGCGTCCGTTATACCATCGCCACGGACGAAGAATCGCTGTCGATGTTCTACGAGTTGTCGCGCCTGGAGGGCATCATCCCGGCGCTGGAGTCGTCGCACGCCCTCGTGGAAGCCAAGAAGCTCGCCCCGACGCTGGGCAAGGACAAGGTGATCGTGGTCAACCTCTCGGGTCGCGGCGACAAGGATTGCGTCGAGGTCGCCCGCCTGACCGGGGGCCCCAGGAAAGACTGAACACTCATGGCCAATCGCATCGAGCAGACATTCGAGCAGCTTCGCACGGCGGGCAAGAAGGCTTTCATGCCGTTCCTCACGGCCGGCGATCCCGACCTGGCCACCACGGCGGCGCTGATCCGCGAGATGGTTTCGCGCGGGGCATCGCTCATCGAGCTGGGCCTGCCCTACAGCGATCCCGTGGCCGACGGGCCGACCATCCAGGCCTCGTACACGCGGTCGCTCGACGCCCACACGACGCTCGACGCCATCTTCGCCATGGTTCGCGATCTGCGGAAGGACTGCCAGGTGCCGATCTCGGCCATGGGCAGCTTCACCCTGGTCACGCGCCGCGGCATGCAGCGATTTCTCGACGACGCCAAGGCCGCGGGCATTGACGGGCTGATTATCCCCGACCTGCCCATCGAGGAATGCGAGGCCCTGGCCGCAGGCGCCGCCCAGCGCGGCCTGTCGCACATCATGCTCGTGGCCCCCACGTCGCCGTGGGACCGTGCCGCCCGAATCGCCGCCCAGTCCACCGGGTTCCTCTACTACGTCAGCGTCACGGGCATCACCGGCGAACGCAAGGACCTGCCGCCCGACGTGGTCCGCCACGTCGAGCGCCTGCGCGAAGTGACCGGCGTGCCCATCTGCGTCGGCTTCGGCATCTCGCGGCCCGAGCACGTCCGCCAGGTCACGACCGTGGCCGATGGCGCGATCGTCGGCAGCGCCATTGTCCGCCGCATCGGCGACATGGCCGGCCAACCGACCGACGAGATCGTCCGCTGCGTGGGCGACTACGTCGCGGAACTGGTTGCCGCCCTGCCCTGACGACCGCCGCGCGGCCCCCAGAAAAAGAGTTGGAGGGTGGTCCCCTCGGAAACCACCCTCCAAAGCGAGTACACCCCTCCAGACGTTACCCGCGTTTTGTCGTCACTTGGCCAACACCTTGCTGATGTTGAACATCGGCAGCAGCAAGGCAATCGCGACGCCGCCGACGAAGATGCCCATGAAGGCGATCATCGCCGGTTCCAGCAGCGTGGTCATCTTCTTGACGGCGTCCTTCAGGTCGCGATCGCAGAAGCCGCACACCTTCAGCAGCACCTCGCCGAGCCGGCCCGACTTCTCGCCGGCGAAGACCATCTGCGACGTCGTGATCGGAATCAGGTTCGTGCAGAAGAACTGGTCCGACAACGTCTCGCCCTCGCTGACTTTCGCGACGGCGTGGTCGAAGACCTCCTGAAAGTGCACGTTGGTCGCCGTCTGCCGGGCGATCTCCAGGGCCTCGATCACCGGCACGCCGGCGGTCACCATCGTGCCCAGGGCCCGGAACGACCTGGCGATATAGAGCTTCAGGCAGACTTCCTTGATGGCCGGCAGACGAATCTTCACCGTGTCCAGGAAGCGACGCCCCACCGGCTGCATGAAGAACGCCACGGCTCCAGCCCCTAAAACGACCGCCGTGATGATCAGCGGAATCCAGTAGGCGACGCAGAAGTCGCTGACGGCCATCAGCACCCGCGTCGGCGTCGGCAAAACCGCGCCCTTGTTGGCGTAGATCTTCGTGAATCGCGGCAGCACGAAGGCCATCAGCACGATCACCACGACCACCGCCAGGCCGCCCATGAACATCGGGTAAGCCAGAGCGCCTTTGATCCGCCGCCGCGTCTCCTCGGCCTCAACCAGGTAGTCGGCCACGCTCGTCAGCATCAGGCCCAGGTTGCCCGACGACTCGCCGGCGCGAACCAGGCTGACGAACATGCTGTTGAACTGCTTGGGATGTTTCTGCAGGGCCTCGCTGAACCCCTGGCCCGACTCCACGTCGGCCGCCACGGACATGAGGACCTCGCGGAACGTCGGGTTCGGAGCCTGCTGGGCCAGGGCCTCCAGGGCCTCGGGCAACGGCACCCCGGTATCGATCATCACGGCCAACTGGTTTGCGAAGTAAACCACGTCGCTGGCCTTGACACGCGGCTTGCCGATCTGAATCTTCGCCAACGCTCCGAGGCCGCTTGAGGCTGCACGCAGGTTCACCGATTGCACGGTGAGACCCTGTTGCCGCAACTGGCGCACGGCGTCTTCCTGGTCCGTCGCCGTCAGGACGCCGGAAGAGACGCCTCCCCGGGCGTCGCGGGCTCGATAGGCAAATTCCGCCATGGTCCATGCCTCCTGTTATCGCATCGCGACCGCTTAGCGGTCTTCGCTGATTCGAATCACTTCCTCGAGCGTCGTGATGCCGGCCTTGACTTTCCTCATGCCGTCCACGCGCAGGGTCACCATGTCGTCGCCGACAGCCACCTTGCGAATCTCGTCCAGCGACGCACCGTGCACCACCAGGTCGCGAATCTCGTCGCTCATGGGCATCAGTTCGTAGACGCCGATGCGGCCCTGGAAGCCGGTGTTGCGGCACTTCGAGCATCCCTTGCCGCGGTAGAACGTCTCGATGCCCTCGATCTGCGACCCAGCCAGCCGACGCAGATGCAGCGGAGGGCTGTAGGTCTCCTTGCAGTGCGTGCAGATCTTCCGCACCAGCCGCTGGGCCAGCACGCCCACGACGCTGGCCGAAACCAGGTAGGGCTCGACGCCGATGTTCAGCAGTCGCGTGATGGCCGCCGCCGCATCGTTGGTGTGCAGCGTCGAGATCACCAGGTGCCCGGTCAGGGCCGCCTGCACGGCGATCTTCGCCGTCTCGTCGTCGCGGATTTCGCCGAGCATGATGATGTCCGGGTCCTGCCGCAGCAGGCTTCGCAGCGCCGCCGCAAACGTGAACCCGATCCGCTCGTTGGCCTGAAACTGGTTGATGCCGCGGAGGTTGAACTCGATCGGGTCTTCCACCGTCGAGATGTTGACCTCGGGCGTGTTCAGCTCGTTCAGCACGCTGTAGAGCGTGGTGCTCTTGCCGCTGCCCGTCGGCCCGGTCACCAGCAGAATGCCGTTCGGGCTGGCGATCAGCTTCTTGAACTCTTCGAGCATGTCGAACTCGAATCCGAGCTTTTCGAGGTTGACCATCATGTTGCGGTTGTCGAAGATTCGGATGACGACCTTCTCGCCATTGGGCCCCGGAAGCGTGCTGACGCGCAGGTCGATCGGCCGCCCCTGCATCATGACGTGGATGCCGCCGTCCTGCGGCAACCGCCGCTCCGAGATGTCCAGCTGGCTCATGATCTTGATGCGGCTCACCAGCGACGCGTGCATCCGGTGCGGCGGGCGGAAGGCCTCGTAGAGCGTCCCGTCCACGCGATAGCGGACGCGAGTCATGGTGTCGTCCGGCTCAATGTGAATGTCCGAGGCGTTCTGTCGCACCGCGTCGAACACCAGGTAGTTGACCAGCTTGACCACCGGCGAGTGCTCGCCCGCCTCTTCCAGGTTGGCGATGTCCTCGACCTGCGACTCGATCAGCTCGAAATCGCTAGTGTTGATGTCCTCGATGATGTCATCGATGACGAACACGTTCGCCGAACTGACGTAGCTCTCCAGCGTATTGACGATGTCCTGGGCCGAGGCGGCAACCACCTGGATCTCCAGGCCGCTGATCTGGGCCATCTCGTCGACCAGGAACATGTTCGACGGTTCGGCCATGGCCACGGTCAGCACGTCGCGTACCTTGAACAGCGGCAGGACACGGTGCCGATCGAGGAACTCCCGCGGCAGCGTGTCGATCACCGAAGCGTCGACCAGCTTGGGATTGATCTTGGCGTAGGGCACGCCGTAGTTGCCGGCCAGGGCCTGGATGATGTCGTCCTCGGAGCAGAGCCCCAGGGAGACCAGCACCTCGCCCAGCAGCTTCTTGCCGCCGG
>JAFGPY010000284.1 GCA_016935955.1 Planctomycetota bacterium | reverse complement strand
TCGGTGATGAGCTGGAACTCGTGGTCCACCGAGTAGGCGCCGATGTAGACGGGCGCCGCGGCCGCGGCCTTGCCGCGGGCTCCCGGCTTGGTCTTGGGTTGAGTCTTTGCCGGGGCGGCCGGCTCCTGGTCCGATGCGGCCGCCGGTGCGGCAACGTCGCTTGACGGGTCGGCGGCTGCAGGCGATTCCTCGGCCCGGCACCAGAGCGCGAAGGCCCCCGACAGCAAACACGCCAGAGCCAGGACTGAAGCAAGGGCGGCAACACGCAGCGGCGTCAAGGTGTTCGTCATGGCAAGCTCCTTTGTGACAGCGAACGTGACTCTGGCAGGCCGGATGGATCCGGCCGAACATTTTCTACAACCCCGCTCCCGGTCCGGCAGGCCTGTCGTTTTGGGCCTGCGCGGTCCCACGCTCCGGCGGTGGCTTCAGGCAAGGTGCCATGGCCGCTGGCGGCCATGCCGGGTGTTCTTGCCGCACCGAGGGCGGCTCGCGAGCCGCTCCTACGTTCCATCCTTCTGGGCGCCGTATTTCGGCGGCGGCTTCAGGCACGGCATCGTCATCACGAGGTTCATGGCGGCAACCAGCTCGTCGAAGACGGCCAGGATGGCGGCCACCACGTCGTCGCCCGTCATGCCCTTGATCTCGTTGCGCGGAATGACGTAACAGAGCTGGAACCCGCCCCACTCGTCGTCGGGGATGCTCTTGGCGGCGCGGGCCACGTCGGCCGGTCCGCGATAGTTGGCGGCCGTGAAGGTGCGCCGCGAGGCGAACGGACCGGCGCGGGCCGTGAACCCCTCTTCGCGGATGAGTCGCGAGAGTTCATCGGCCAGCGGCGAGCCGCGACGCAGCGAGCGGACCAGCGTGTGGTAATCCCAGTCGTCCTCGGTGCAGACGGTGTCGCCGCCGCGCAGCATCGAGGCCCGCTCGATCTGCATGCCGGCCTCGAAGCTCTGCGGCTCGTCGTTCAGCGTGATGTAGTACTTCGCGCAACCGAAGTTGTAGTTGTTGGAGACGGGCTTGGCCTTGCGGCTCTCGACGGGCAGCCAGCAGATCCAGTGCCAGTAGACGCCGCGGCCCCAGCGGTCGGTGATGAAGCGCGTCGCGTGGCGATCCTCCAGGGCCTGGCGGACGATGCGCGTGATGCGCTGGTTCGGTTCCAGGTTGCCCATGTGGATGCCGCGGTCGAAGTCGAGGTAGGTGGTCCGGAAGTCAGGCTTGAGCTGCTCCAGGGGCACGTCCTCGAGCAGGCGCTTCTTCGGCGTCCACTGCGGCAGGAGATTGTTGGGATTCGTGCGGCCCCGTTTACGTGACACGATAGAGTCTCCTTGGGGTTCAACCGGCAGGGATTACAATACGGCGGCGCGGGTCGCGCGCCAAGAGGTTCTGAGTTATCCCCGACGATCATCCTTTCATTTGAGGCGACGATGCGATGAGACAGAAAGCAGCGGGACACGCAATGCGATGGGCGGCAGCCGTGCTGACGGCCGCGGTTTGCTTCGCGGCGAGCGGGTACACGGCGGTCTTTGCCGCGACACTGTGGGTCGATGCGGCCAAGGGCAACGATCAGAACGACGGTTCGGCCGAGAAGCCCTGGGCGACGATCAGCCACGCCGCCGAGACGGCGCAACCGGGCGACATGGTGATGATTCGCGGCGGCATCTACCGGGAGCAGTTGCGGCCCACGCGCAGCGGCACCGACGACAAGCCGATCGTCCTGAAGGCGGCCGACGCGGAGAATCCGCCGATTCTCGACGGCGGCATGGAGGTCCGGGGCTGGGAGAAGTTCCGCGACAACATCTGGGTGGCGGCGATTGATTTCGAACCGAGTGCGGCCTTCCAGGACGATCGCAAGCTGCTCCCGGCGCTGTGGCCGAGCCAGGTCGATCCGTATGATCCGTACGACCTGGAGCACATGATCCTGGTGACCCGCAAGAGCGAGAAGGCGACCGAGGAGATCATCGATCCCGAGCACCTGAAGCAGCCGGCCGGGACATTCGACGGCGCGACGGTGCTGCTGTACAGCGGCCGCAACAATGCCTGCCAGTACACGCCGACGACCGGGCACGATGCGGAGCAGGGCATCCTGCGGGTCACGCCCAACAAGTGGTGGCCCATCGGCGAGAACGCCGAGAGCGGCAAGAGCAGGGAACGCTACGCCGTGGGTCACTGCCTGTTCGCTTTGAACGATCCGGGCGAGTGGTTCGCCGACGCGGAGGCCGGTAAGATGTACCTGATACCTTACGACGGCAAGGATCCCAACACCGTGACGATCACGGTGACGAAGCTGGCCCACGCGCTGAACCTTCGCGGCCAGGACCTGGAGAACGTGGTCTTCGACGGGCTGACGATTCGTTACTATCACAATCCCGGCGAGTCGTGGCAGCAGCGTGCCATGATCGCCGTCAGCAACGGCAAGCACCGCAACCTGACGTTCCGCAACCTGACGATCTACAACAACCATCACGGGGCCAACTGCGAGATCGACGGCGAGGGCATCGTCTTCGAGGGCAACCACGTTTACCACAACGAGAGCGGCAACGCGATCGCCGTGGGCCGCGGCAAGCATATCCGCTTCCTGAACAATCACATCCACCACAACGTCGGCGACGGGCTGTGGCTGGGCACGGGCGACAACAAGAACCTTTACACGGTGACCGACGTGGAGGTTCGCGGCAATCGGCTGCACCATCACGAATCGCGCAAGACGCACTCGGACAACCTGCAGTTCCGCCAGGCCGACAACGTGCTGGTGGTGGGGAACTACTTCGAGAAGATCCACGGGCAGAACATGTGGTGCAGCGTGAACGGCAAGCTGACGTTCGCCTACAACGTGTTCGTGACGGGCGTGGCTGGGATGAACAACGCCCGGGAACTGTACGTGTACAACAACGTGTTCTACAAGAGCACGGTCCGCTGGGACGCCTGGCACAAGGAATTCCCGGAAGAGTACCGAACGAAGATCTTCCGTTTCCGCAACAATGTAGTCGTGGAATGCGGGCTGGGGCTGCCGAACTGCGGACTCAAGGGCATGGACATCGCGGTCGATCACAACTACTACCAGGTGACCGGCAATTGGGCTCGCATGGGTTGGCTCATCGCCGAGAGCTACAACGAGCTGCGCGACAAGCTGCCCGAGGATCGGCGATACGATCCGAAGGCTCTGATGGGAAGCAACACGGGCGAGATCGGCTGGCACCTGAGCCCGAGCAGCCTGGACGGCGTCGAGGCCCTGTTCGCGGACGCGGAGAAGTCGGACTTTCACCTGCGGGCGGGCAGTCCGCTGATTGACGCCGGGGCCGATGTGGGTCAGACGTCGGACGCCGACGGCACGAAGGTGCCGCAGGGCAAGGGCCCCGATATCGGCGCTTACGAACGTTCAATTTCTATCAGTCCGTGAGTTTCAACAACATCCCGGTGGCACGCTGCGGCGTTCCGGAGGCGCCGCAGCGTATGCCGTGTGTTGGGCCCGTTGTTATCGTGCGCCCCCACATCTTGTGTGTTTGACGGACGTCAGTCGCATTCGGCAGGGGCGGCGGAACCGAATTCCCGATTTTCTTTTGCTATACGCGCCGATGTCCGATGAAAAGCATTGGCATGGAGTGATGCCGCGCCCTGGGATGGGAGGCATTGTCCGGATTGGCTGATGGATTTGGCAACCAGGCAGGGGGACGTTCTAACCGTGGCGATTGATCCGAAGACCGGTCGCAGCAAGCGCTGGTGGCGCTTTGTCTATTCGTCCGGCGCGTGGGCCACAGGCATCGGTCTGGTGCTGTTCAGTGTGCTGGTGGTAGCCTACGAGAACCGTTACCGCACGGCTGTGCGGCACGAGATTCAGACGAGCCTGATCGCCGAGCAGGAGGTCATCGCCTCGGTGGCCGCACAGCGGTTGGGCAGCTACATCATTGACGTGACGGCGAAGTTGCGGCTGATGGCCGGCCAGGCCTCGGCCCTCGGCGCCGATCAGGACGCCCACCAGGCGCTGGAGCGCATGGCCCGTCACGACCTGGACCGCAACTGGGCGGCCGCCATCTACCTGGTGGACCTCCGTTTCCCCGAGACGCGGAGACCGGCTCGGGCCTTCCGTTTCGATGACGACGTCGTGGACCCCGCGACCATCTCCGACTCGACCGCGCAGCAGACGGCCCAGGAGTATGCGGAGATTCTCTCGCACCTGACGGAGTACGGCAGCGATCCGCAGGTCTCGTGCCGTATCAGCCGCACGGTTACGCTCAGCAACCGGCGTCTGGGCCAGGTGCTGACGGTGCCGATTCGCAGCGAGAAGGGGCGTCTGGAGGGCCTGGTGGCGGCGTTGCTGCCGGTGACGTTCGAAACGGACCAGTTGCAGGTCTCGTCGGCCGAGAGCGGCAAGGCCCTGTGGATCTTCACGGCCGACAGCCAACTGCTGGGAGATCGTTTCGGCCGGACTCCGGACATCGCTCACGTGTCGCGTCTGGCGGCATTCGACCGTCGCGAGACCCTGAGGAACGACAAATGGGTCATCACGGTGTCGCCCGTGTCGCACGGGGCCGGACACCCGTGGTCCATGGTGGCCGCTACGCCGACCTTGGAGTTCGACAACCTGGTGCGGGCCCGCCTGGGAGGTCCGTGGACCCACGAGTTGCTGGTGACGCTGGCCTGCGGCAACTTCATCGGCCTGTGTCTGCTGCTGACGTTGCGGCACTGGCGCGAACAGGTGGCGGTCTTCCGCATCCAGGCCGAACGCGATACGCTGACCGACGTCTACACGCGGCGGTTCCTGGACCGCGAGGCGGCCATGCTCTGCCGCCGTTACAGGCAGATGGGCGTGCTGATGGTCGACCTGAACGATTTCAAACAGCACAACGACACCCTTGGCCATCCGACGGGCGACCACATGCTCAAGGAGGCCGCCGAACTGCTGAAGCACAGCTTGCGCGGCGAGGACCTGGTGATCCGATTCGGCGGCGACGAGTTCGTCTGCCTGTTGCCGCTGGCCGACGAGGAGACCATCCAGGCGATCAAGATGCGTATCCGCGGCGCCCTGCAGGACTGGAACGCCGCCAATGCCCAGCCGGGCGTCATGCTGTCGTTTGCCATCGGCCATGCTGCCGGATCGTCCAGCGACCTGGACGAACTGATCCACGAGGCCGACAAGCAGATGTACGCCGACAAGGCCCACTTCAAGCACCGCACCAATCAATCCATCAACGCCTGAGGCGATACGGGGAGGCCATCCGACGCAAAGCCATTCGGGCCTGCGGCGCGGGCGGCTGCGCGACTTCGGGCTGGCTGAGTCCCCATCGTCCTCGGCGGATCGGCAGGCCGCACCCGGCTATCTCACAGAAGCCGGCCTCTCGCCGGCCGATGCTCCCGCGGGTTTCGATTGAAAGGTTCGGCGGCCCGCGGTACGATCTTCG
>JAFGPY010000283.1 GCA_016935955.1 Planctomycetota bacterium | reverse complement strand
CCGGCCCGGTCCCAGTCGACCTCGAACGAGGTGACCGGCGGGTGATGTGACGGCCACGGCACGCCGGCCATGGAACTCATGGCGGCGACGCTGAAGTCCTCGGGGATCCGCAGGTCGCGGAACCACGGGTCGCTGCCAATGTGCGAGAGGTCCGGCGGCACGTCGAAGACCAGGCCCGTGATCCGCGGCTGCACGCTGAACAGCCGCTGCAGCATGACCGAGATCAAGGGAGACGTCTTGTAGTAGAAGACCGGGAGGGTACAGGCGTTCATCAGGCCCATCTCGTTCAGCAGGTCGGTCCATCCGCTGACGGCGGAGTGCGGCCCGTCGAGGTAAGCGTGTGTGGGCGTGGCGACAAAGCAGATGTTGGTGTGACCGTGCGAGGCCAACAGGCGGCCGAGTTGGCGGCTGGCTCCGTAGTCGTCGGTGGTCAGTACAGGCATGTCGATGCCGGGCACCCGGCGGTTGTACGAAAGCATCGGGAAACCGTGCTCGGCCAGGGTGAACAGGACGGCCAGTTTCGTCGGCAACGGATCGATGACGAATGCGGCGTCGAAGTGCCGCACCACCTTGCGGGCCAGTTTCGACTGTCCTTGTGCCGGGATACGGACCTGGCGGCAATGCCATCCCTGCCGCCCTGCGGCTTTCGTGACCGCCTTGGCCAGTTTGCTCTGGAAGGGCGCTCCCGACAGCGGAAAGAACTCCTCCGGAATGAGCAGGGCTACGTTGCGGCGCTTCGCCGCAGTGTTGCTGTCGGCCAGAAGCCTCATGGCCCGCTTGTCGGCGCCGGGCAGGACGATGGCCTGTCGCCTGGGATGCACTTCCAACAGGTGTGCCCTGACGGCGACGCGAATGGCGGCGTGGACTGATGGCGACGAAACCTTCAAGTCCCCGGCCAACTCGCGAACCGACGGGCAACGGCTGCCCGACGCCCATGCTTGCGATGCTACCCGCTGGAGAATCAGGTCATAGACCATTTGCACGACGGGGGCACCATTCATTTTGCCTCAGTGGCCTCCTGCGGGCGAATCTGTAAAAAAGTCATCTGTACAAACCCCATGCTAAGCCCGACACGCGTTGATGTCAACAGGTAGTTTTTCCAGTGAAGGCCGGGCCGGCCCGCCTCCCACCAAAGGCCATCTAAGCTGTTATCCGTGCATTACTTACGGCGATTTTCCTCGCCGTCTCACGTCTTCTCAGATTGAGGCCGCAGAGGGTTGGGCTTCCCGTGGGGCGCAGGTATAGTTCCGTGTGCCGCAACCCTTTCCGGTGTGTCGGGCGCGTGAGCCGGCGTACCCCTGTCGTGACGGACTTCATATCTGAAGGAGGTGCATGATGGTGAGCAGGACCTGTCTTATGGCATTGTCACTGGCTTTGGCCTTTGCGGCCGGGTCGGCGGCCGTAGCCCAGTCCGTGCCGCTGGACATCACGGACGGTTTCAACATGGACATCTGGTGCGGCCCTCTGGAGATGCAGGGCGCCTACACCGACGGAACGCAGAACCTGAAGCAGCTTCAGGGCGATCTGCCGGCCGGCGTGGGCTGGTGGAGTCTGCACCAGAACTGGTTGCTGGTCTGCGATTCGACGTCGACGGGGGCCGCCCAGCCCTACTCGATCAGCGGCCAGTGGTTCCACCCGCAGTACCTGGATAGCCAGGGGACGCCCGAGGACGGCGTGATCGAGGGAGCCGATCGCGAGTACCACATCGCCTCGGTGCTCGGCAACGACACCCTGAGCGGCGACTGGACCGAGGTGGCCAGCGGTTGGGGCACGACGTCCAACGCCGTGATGGTCGGCAGTCTGCACAATTCGGCCTCGTGGCAGGTGTCGGAGGTCGAGATCGAGTTGCCGGCCGGTCAGAAGGACCGCTACTCGGACGTCAATTTCGTTCTGGCGGCGGCCAACATGGCCGACACGGCCCGCAACATGCGGATCGTGGCCCTCTACGGCGCCAGCGGCACCGAGGAAGAGGTGCTCTACAGCTTCGCGACGACCGACGGCGGCAGCGGCCCGAAGATGGTCGACCAGAGCGGCGGCGCGGACTTCGCCATCGTCAGCAGCTTCTCAAAATGCTACAGCAGCCTGATCGGTTCGACGGGCGCCGTGGCCGACGGCTCGGGGAGCCTGTATGAGTTTGGCGCCTCGCTGCAGTTGGACGCGGCGAAGGTCCTGTGGGGCTTCCGTGTCGAGGACGTCAACCCGAGCCTGAACTGGAACGCCCGCGGCGCGGTGGTGCTTGGCGCTTCGGCCACGCCGGCCGAGAAGGTGCTCGAGCTCCAGATCAACGACGGCTACGACGACGCGACCCCGACGGCCACCTACAAGTCCAACACCGAGAGCAAGGTCTACTGGCCGAACAGCAACGACACCCAACGGACGGTCCTGCGCTTCCGGACATTCATTCCCGAGGACGCGACGATCACCGGGGCCTACGTCAAGATCAAGTCCGACGGCCAGAAGAGCAACTCGGATCCGTCCACGGTACGCGTCCGCCTGCTGGACTACGACAATTGCCCGCCGTTCTTCGACATCGCGTACGACTGGCCCGTGACGGCCACCTACGTCGATTCGATCACGCCGGGTGCGTGGACGGCCGAGACGTGGTACGCCTCGGACGACATCAGCACCCTGGTGCAGGAATTCATCGACCGGCCGGGATACAAGTTCGGCAGCTTCATCGGCCTGCGCGGCCAGGGCGGCATCGACGGCGGGTACAAGCGCGGCTACTCGTGGGATCACGACGACCACACCAGCGCCCCGATCCTCGAAGTCCATTACGTCGGCGGCGCGACGCAACTTGAGCTGTGGATGGCCGACCCGGAGACGCGCTTGGGCCAGAAGGTCTATTGCCAGCTCTGGAACGCCCCGTCGGGCGCCTGGCTGCGAGCCAAGCTGGACGGCAACGTGGTTTACACCTCGTCGGCGGCGCTGGGCAGCGAAGAGGTCTTCACGGTGAACTATCGCTCGCTCAGCAGCGGCCAGCACACGTTGCTGGTCGAGGTCTTCGACGCGGGCAACACCCTCGTGGCCTCCGAGAGCCGCGTGTGGACCAAGCTGCACGACGGCATCGCGGCCTGGGCCATCAACGAGCACAACGCCATCTGCCGCGACGGCGTGCCGTTCTTCCCGGTCACGCCGTGGGGCATCAACATCACCAGTTTCCCGACCTGGGAAGGCCAGATCAACAGCCTGTGCGGCCAGTCGTTCGGCCTCACCCGGGACTTGACGAATTGGGAGACCTTCCTCGACGCGGCCTACGGCGCGAACTATCCCGTCATCGGGCCGGCCGTGGGCGACTACTGGCCGGGCGGCTACGACAGCCACATCGCCTACATCGACGGCGAGTGGGTGCACCTGACCGAGACGGACAACGATCGCCAGGCCGAGTACATCAATGCCGCGAAGAACCACCCGGCCATGGCCATGTACCACTGGATGGACGAGCCGGAAATCGGCGGGCCCACCGAGTACATTCCGGCCACCGAAGTCCGCACCTGGACGGATCTCTGCCACTCGATGGACACCCAGCACCCGCACTTCGTCACCCTCGCGGGCTACGCCTTCACGGCCGGCGAGTATCCCAACTACGGCAACCGCCGGGTGCAGAGCTTCTGCTTCCTGTACGACGATCTGAAGTGCATCGCCCACGGCGACACCGAACCGTTCGACAAGAAGACCGTCGTGGTCGACGTGATGAGCTTCGACTATTATCCCTACGAGCGGGCCCTGAAGCAGAGCTACAACGACTTCATCAGCCTCGAGGACTACACCGTGGCCGTGGACCGCATGCGGGAGTGGAACTACAACCTGATTCCCACGATGACCTGGATCGAGACCTGCGACATCGGCGAGTGCACGGGCATCGAGGAGACGCCCTATCCGCCCACGCCGACCGAGTTGTGGAACCTTGTCTGGCTGAGCATCGTTCACCAGGTCAAGGGCATCAACTGGTTCCATTACTTCAACACGACGCCGAGCGAGAACCGCGCGGTCATGGCGAAAACCCTGCAGTGGACCACCGTCCTGGCCCCGACGATTCTGTCGCCGGCGGAGGACGTCACCTGGACGGTCAGCAACGAGGTGTCGAACAACGAGCCCGTGCATTTCATGACGCGGGAGTACGACGACCGGCTCTACATCTTCGCCGCCCACACCTCCGGCGCCGGCCAGGGCGAGACGGTCCGCTTCAACGTCGAGGACCTGCCCTCGGGCCAGACCCTCGGCGTGCTGGGCGAGGGCCGCACGATCACCTCCGCGGCCGGTTATTTCGAGGACACGTTCAGCCCGTTGGCCGTGCACATTTACACCTACCCGGCCCTGGTGAACATGGTTCCGTCGGCCAATGCCGGCAACGACGATTACGCCAGCGACAACGACAACGACGGCTACGAGACGGTGACCCTGGACGGATCAGGTTCCTTCGACGCCGACGGGTCGGTGGTCAGCTACGTCTGGGTGGAGAACTCGTCGACGATTGCCACGGGTGTCACCGCCGAGATCAGCCTGTCGACCGGCATCCACGAGATCACCCTGGTGGTGACCGACGACGACAGCGAGACGGGCAGCGATTCGTTGTACGTGATGGTCAACCCGGCCCCGGTGGCCGACGCCGGCAGCGACCAGCAGGTTGACGACACGGACGAGAACGGTACCGAGCTGATCACGCTGGACGGCAGCGGGTCGTACGACAGTCTGGGCAACATCGTCAGCTACGTCTGGAGCAAAAACGGCTACGAGATCGCCACGGGCGAGACGGCCCAGGTGACGATGATCGCCGGAACGCACACCGTCACGTTGACGGTGACCGACGACGACGGCGCGACCGACAGCGACGACGTGCAGATCGTCGTCGTCAACGAGGACGTGGTCGTGGTGCAGTACCAGATCGTGGCCTCGGTCGACGACTGCTTCTGCAACTCGACCGACAACCTGTACCTGAGTTCGATACTGTACTTCCCGTACAGCAGCGACATCCGCCGCGTGTTCCTGCGGTGGCCGATCACCGTACCGGACGGGTCCACGATTCTGTCGGCGACGGTCCTGGTCGTTTCAAACGGCAGCGCCTACGAATCCGATGACTCATCGGTGCGGGCGCAGTTGGTCGACAGCGATAGCTGCCCGGCCCTCAACACCAACCCGTACACCTGGAGTGTCACCTCGTCCTACGTCGACTCCGTCATGCCCGGCGCATGGGCGGCTGACACGTGGTACAACACCAACGAACTCGCACCGCTGGTTCAGGAGTTCATTGACCGGGCCAATTACGTCTCGGGCAACTACATCGGCCTGCGGTTTGAGAACGTGAGCGGGTATTGGAAGCAGGCTTACCAGTACGACGGCAACAACAGCTATGGGGCCATCCTCAACGTGACGTACCTGCCGTAACTGCGGATCGGCGTGCGGTGGACACGCCGACCAGCACCATGCAGCGGCTGCCGGAGGATTATCCCCCCCGGCGGCCGCTTGTTGCGCCAAATGGAATGTGGTGATTGCCCGTCGGGTTCGCGGCCTACTTCAGTTCGGCCAGCAGCTCCAGGGCGCGGTCGATGACGCTCGCGCCCAGGTCGGGCGTGGGCCGGCGGGCGAACCGTCCGGGACGAACTTCGACGACCTCGTCCTCGTCGGCCGCAGCGCCGCGCATGACCTCGTAGCTGCCCTGCTCGAAATGGACGGGCAGCGGCAGGTACGAGCCGGTCATGGCGTTGTAGCCCACGGCCAGCAGCTTGGCGAAGGGACTCTCGGCCTTCAGCCGCTGGCCAAGCTCCAGGAACAGTTCGCCGGGGATGCTGGCGAAGGCCACGTCGCCGAGGGCCAGTGCGGCCACGACGATCATCCGCGTCTTTCCGGTGGGATCGTCCTCGCCGCACGACCAGTAGGCGTGCCGCAGGTCGGTCGGCCGCGTCCAGCCGCCGGCTGCCTCGACGGCCGGAACGACCGCGTCGGCGAAGCGGCCGGCGAGCTTTCGCTGGCTGGCCTGGAACCACTGGACGACCTTCTCGGTCGGATGGTCGGGCTCGGGCTGGACGACGTGCAGGTCGTTGTCGCCGCCGCAATGGTTCGCGTAGAGGATCACCGGGTCGCCGCCGAGGCGCCGGGCGACCTCGCGCTTGGCCTCGCCGGGGAACTCGCCGCTGAAGTAGGGAATGGCCGTGAGGTGCGGGTGCGTGGCGTAGCTGGTCATGACGGCGAAGGGCCGACGCGCGCCGACCTCGCGGACGGCGAGCACCTGGATGTCCTTGGAATCGGGGCCGCCCGGACCGACGTATTTCAGTCCGGGCGGGCAGACGCCGCCGGCGTGCCAGCAGTTGACGCACGTGCCGTTGGAGAGCCGCACGCGACGGTTCAGGCCGATCGGTTCGCGAAGCACGGTTTCGGCGTAGGCGATCTCGGCGGGCCGGCGATTCTCGAACGCCTCGACGCAGGCGGCGATCATGGCGTCGATGATCTTGCGGTTGGCCCGCTCGGTGGCCGCCTGGGCCTCGGGCGACTCGTCGGCCGGCTCGGGACTGCTGCAATGGTTGTGCACGGCGCTGAGGATGACGCGCTGCTCGTCGCAGCCGCAACGCCGCCCGACCTCGCGACGGACTTCCTGGGCCCACTCGTTCGGCACGATGCGCAGGTCGCTGGTCAGCAGCAGGGCCGGCTCGCCGCCGGTCTCCATGGCCAGGGCCTCGACGTACAGCGCGTCGAGCACGCCGCGCGTCGGCTCCAGCCGCTCCATGCCCGTGGGCTTCATCAGTTGCGGTTCGTCGGGCGAGATCTCTCGCCGCGCCGCCCCGATCCTCAGCTCCGCCTTCTTGGCCATCGCACATCTCCGTGTGGCTGCCTGTGGCCACATCATGTCTCGCCGCGGGCCTGGGTACTCGACAGTTCGGTGGGGTTCGTATTTGACACCTGGCGATCCCGCAACATCGCCTCCAAGCGTTTCACTCTCAAGTGGACCTTCGCAATCAGGCACACTGCAACGCCGAACGCCGGGGCGGTGTATCCTTTATCGCCGACTGCAACCATAACCAACAGCACGACAATCCCGGTCCAACATGCCACGGAAAGTAACGTGTCAACGGCGGATATCTGCCGAGGGGACAACTTCCCGGAACGCCCTGTGTTCACGGTGTTCGATGTCTCTTTCATCCTGCGCCCCTTTGGCGACATGCCCGTGCCAGTTCATGTAGGGTGGCTGCTCGCAGCCACCAATTCCGCCGACCGCGTGGCTGCCCCTCGGCTGCGCTCGGGATCTACGACAAGCAGCCACCCTGCCCTTGGGTGCCATGGCGGCCGTCTTCTGCCGCCATGTCGAGACATCGCCCACTCCGACCGCCGAAGCAATCTCCAACCTGAACATGGCGGCACACAACGGCCGCCATGGCACCGGGTCTCCATAACAGACCGCACAGCCCGCCCTTGGCTCTACTTCCTGCGGCCGGCCAGGAGCTTGGCGGCCTGGAGTCGCACGCGGGCGTCCGGGTCCGCGTCGGCCAGTCGCGCGGCCAACTGCGTCACCTTGGCGGCCGACGAGTCAATGCGGTCGGCGGCCTCGACGGTACACAGCCGCACGTACGCGTCCGCGTGATCGATCTGGCCGAGCACGGTGGCCAGGTCGTCCTTGTGCCCGAGCAGCCCGAGCGCTTCGACGGCGGCTGCCCGATCGAACGGGTCCGCGGCCGACTCGGCGGCGAGGGTGATCGGGGGGAGCATCTCCTTGCATCCGGTGCGTGCCATGGCCAGTGCGGCCTTCATGCGTCCGTACTCGGTCGGGTCCTCGTCGGCCATCTGCCGCACCAGGGCCACGTGCTTGTCGGTCGG
>JAFGPY010000282.1 GCA_016935955.1 Planctomycetota bacterium | reverse complement strand
TGCTGGGCAATCTCAGACGTGACGTTGGACCCCATAGGCATTCACTGCAAGCTACGGGCCAGTTGCAGACGCCGAACTCGGCGGCGCCCGGACACATCGGATGTCTATAGACTACAGATTAATGCTGCAGCGTCAAGAACCTGTCCGCCTTGACGCGAAGGCTCATCGGAATTTAGAATGACATGTTAACTGAAGTCTAGCACGAGTCCGGTCACGGGCAACCGACTTTTTTCGGAGTTTCTGGAAATGAATACGCCGCGACGAGGGCTCCTGATCGTCTACACCGGGCTCGGAAAGGGCAAGACGACGGCTGCCATGGGGCTGGCACTCCGCGCCGCGGGGCACGCCATGCGCGTCGTCGTGTTGCAATTCGTCAAGAGCCGGCAGTGCGGCGAACACGAGGCCCTCGGGCGGCTGAGTGATCGGGTCGAGATTCATACCGTCGGCACGGGATTCGTCATCGGGCATCCATCGGCCGAAACCGTTGCAGCCGCGAAGGACGGCTTGATGCATGCGCGACGCGTGCTGGCCGACGGTTGCACGGACATGCTCGTGCTCGACGAGATCCTTGCCGCCGTGAAGGCCGGGCTTGTAAGCGAAAAAGACCTTCTTGACCTCATCAGTGCGCGGCCGTCGCACGTTCACTTGGTGCTGACGGGCCGCGACGCCCCGCAGGCGATCATCGATCGGGCCGACCTGGCGACCGAGATGCACTGCCTGAAACACCCGTTCGACTCGGGCCTTGCCGCCCAGGCGGGAATCGAGTTCTAGGGCCGGCCAGCCCGCTGCGAAAATCGCCGCAAATCAATGCAAGCTGCGCTATGTCTCGTGCGTCATCCTTGCGACGACGACCGTGAGTCGGTGCGTCACATGCCGCAATGCGGCGTACGTGCCGGCCTGAGGGCCAGATTTGAGTTGACCGGACCTTGCGGGCCATCTAAAGTTGAAACCACATACCGTATCCGGTTTGGCCCATATCGGTGAAACACTGCAGGAGTCGGACCATGGTTATCCTGGCGGCAGGCTTCCTCAACATCGTTTACCTGGTGTGTTTCCTGCTCGGTCTCTGCTACGCGATCTTCGCCGCTATCTTCAGCGGTCTGGGTGGCGGGGGCGAGGCCGATGTGGGGCATGACATCGGCGTCGACGTGGATGCCGGCGGCGAAATCGACCTGGGTGGGGGGCACGACATTGTCTCCGGCATGGATGTGGATGCTGCCGACGTCGGCCACGCACCGGGAGGCATGGATCATGGTCCCGGCATCAGTCCGTTCAGCCCGCCAATTGTGGCCATGACCCTGGTGACCTTTGGCGGCACGGGGATCATCTTCACGAAGCTTGTGGGATGGGAAGCCCTGTCGCTGCTGCCCAGCAGCGTGTCAGGCATCGTTATGGGGCTGGTCACGTTTGCGTTCTTCTACACGATGGCCAAGAAAATTCAGGGCTCGAGCAGCCCGAGTCTTGGCGAAACGATCGGCATCGAGGCCGAAGCCACGACGCCGATTCCGCCCGACGGTGTCGGCGAGATCGCCTACGTGGCTCGCGGCTCTCGTTTCACGGCCCGAGCCAAGAGTATGACCGGCGACACCTTGTCCAGTCACACCACGGTCAGGATCGTCAAGTGGGTCGGCCATACGGCCCAGGTCAAACCTGTCGAGTAGTCATTCATGCCGCAACGTCGGGTCACCGGATCATGGACCCGCGACAAGTGAGTAAGGTGATCCCGGGCGTCGGTGGGCGCTGGGTGCAACACAACAGATCAAGGAGGCAACGATGAACTTCAATGTCTTGGCACTGTCGAATGAGGGGTGGGTGGCCATTATCATTCCCGGCGTCGTCTTCGTGTTCTTCATGATCATCATCATGATGGCCAAACGCTACGTGAAGGTCGGGCCCAACCAGGTGATGGTTATCTCCGGGCGCGGCGGCCGGTCCGAGTCCGGAAAGGTCGGTTTTCGAATTGTCAAGGGCGGCGGCACGTTCATCCTGCCGATCGTCGAGAAGTACGACCTGTTGAGCCTCGAAGTCATGACCATTGACGTCAAGACGCCCGAGGTCTATACGGTGACGGGTGTGCCGATCATGGTCGACGGCGTGGCCCAGATCAAGGTTAAGGGCGACGACGTGTCCATTGCGACGGCGTCCGAGCAATTCTTGTCGATGGACCGCGCCCGCATCGCTGAGATTGCCCACCAGACGCTCGAAGGTCACCTGCGTGCCATCCTCGGCATGCTGACGGTCGAGGAAATCTACAAGAACCGCGACGCCTTTGCCCAGCGGGTCCAGGAAGTGGCCACCAGCGACATGGCCAACATGGGCCTGACGATCATCAGCTTCACGCTTCGCGACATTCGCGACAACCAGGGCTACCTGGACGCCCTCGGCAAGCCGCGCACGGCCCAGGTCAAGCGCGACGCCATCATCGCTCAGGCCGAAGCCGACCGCGATGCCGTGATCAAGAGCGCCGAGGCCAACCGGGCTGGGCAGCAAGCCAAGTACAAGGCCGACACCGAAATCGCCCTGTCGCAGCGCGACTACGAGATGAAGCGGGCCGAGTACCAGGCGTCGGTTAACGAGAAGAAGGCCGAAAGCGACCTGGCCTACGACCTGCAACAGAACAAGACCATGCAGCTCGTCAAGGCCGAAGAAGTCCGCATCCTGTCGGTCGAGAAGGAGCGGATGGTCGATGTGCAGGAAAAAGAAATCCTTCGCAAACAGAAGGAACTGGAGGCCACGGTCAGCCGTCCGGCCGATGCCGAGAAGTACCGCATCGAGACGTTGGCTGCCGCCGAGCGGTTTCGCCTGGAGGCCGAGGCCGAGGGTCAGGCCGAGGCCAAGCGGCAACTCGGCGAAGGCGAGGCTGCGGCCAACAAGGCTCGCGGTATGGCCGAGGCCGACGTCATCCTGGCCCAGGGCCAGGCGACGGCCGAAGCGATGGAGAAGAAAGCGGCTGCATGGCGCGAGTACAACGAAGCAGCCATCATGCAAATCTTCCTGGAGCACGCTCCGGAACTTGCCGCCGCGATTGCCCAGCCGCTGGCCAAGACCGAGAAGATCGTCATCGTCAATTCCGGCGGCGACGGGGCAGGGGCCGGCAAGGTGACCAAGGACGTG
>JAFGPY010000281.1 GCA_016935955.1 Planctomycetota bacterium | reverse complement strand
TAGAGGTTGCGCGATTCGAGGATCATCTCGTACTCGCCCACGGCGCCGCCAAGATAGTCCTTCAGCCGGCTGCGAAGGTAGAACGGGTGGGTCTCGTCGCTGAAGATGCTGATGGTCAGGTCGGGATCGTCGCGCCGCAGTCGCCGGGCGGCACTGAACCCGGCCACTCCATTACCGATGATCGCGACGTGATCGCCCAAGAGGTGTCTCCGAGTTCAGGGAGTTGTCTGCATCCGATCGGTCTGCGGCGGACGGCAGGGCTTTCGGTCGGACGATGCCCGACGGCCGCGACATGGTCGGCAGGGACGACTGCGGACCGGCAAGTGCGCCTCATTCTACAACTGCCCGACGATCGCTTTCCACCAAAAAGCTTCGCATGTCGTCAGTAAGACATCTCGGCCTTGAACCGTTTCGGATCGATGCCGTATTTGCGAGCCTTGTAGGTGAAGATGCGCTCGGTTGTCTTGAGGTTGCGCGCCGCCTTGGCCATGTTGCCGCGCGAGGCTTTCAGAGCATCGACCAGCATCTCGCGCTCGAAGTCGGCGATCCGCTCGACCAGCGATTGCCCGGTGTCGCGCTCCACGCTGAACGGCGTGGCCATCTGGAGCGTCGGCGGCAGATGCGTGCTGCGGATGACGTCGCCCTCGGCCATCAGCACGGCCCGCTCGATGATGTTCTCAAGTTCGCGGACGTTGCCCGGCCAGTGGTAGCTCATCAGCATGTCGATGGCCGGCGTCGAAATGCGCGTCACCTTCTTGTGGCTGTCGGTCGAGCTGCGGGCCAGGAAGTGGTCGATCAGCAGCGGGATATCGGTCTTCCGCTGCCGCAGTGGCGGCAGGTAGATCGGGAAGACGTTCAGCCGGTAGTACAGATCCTCGCGGAACTCGCCCTCGCTGATCAGCTTTTCGAGGTCGCGGTTCGTGGCCGCCAGGACGCGGACGTTGATGCGAATGGGCTGCATGCCGCCGACGCGCTCGAACTCTCGCTCCTGCAGCACGCGCAGCAGCTTGATCTGCGACGCCGGCGAGAAGTCGCCGATCTCATCCAGGAAGATCGTGCCGCCGTTGGCCAGCTCGAAGCGGCCCTGCCGCTCGCTGATCGCGCTGGTGAAGGCGCCTTTCTCGTGGCCGAACAGTTCGCTCTCGAGAATCGTTTCGGGAAGGGCTGCACAGTTGACTTTGATGAATGGCCCGTCGGCCCGCAAGCTACTGGCATGGATGGCGTGGGCGACCAGTTCCTTGCCCGTGCCGCTCTCGCCGCGAATCAGGACCGTGGCGTTACTCTTGGCCACCTGGGCGATCAGGTCGTACACCTCCTGCATGGCGTTGGACCGGCCGACGATGTTCGTCGGTCGCCAGCGGTCGCGAAGCTGGGCCTTCAGCCGAACGTTCTCGGCCTCCAGCCGCTCTCGCTCCTCGCGGACCGCTTGCCGCATCTTCACGGCCTGGGCGATCATCGAGGCGATCGTGCTCAGCAGACGCACGTCCTCCTGCAGGTCCACGTCGCCGGTATAGAGGCGGTCGGCGCTGAGGGCCCCGTAGACCTCGTTGCCCAACTTGATGGGCACGCACATGAACGAGACGTCCTCGCGCTTGAACTTGCTTCGGGCCTTGGTGCGGTCCAGGAACATCGGCTCCTGGCTGATCCGCGGAATGATGGCCGGCTCGCCTGTGGCCACGACCTTGCCCGTGACGCCCTCGCCCAGCCGATAGCGACCGCGACGAAGCTGTTCGCTCGACAGGCCGTGTGCGGCCTCGATCAGGATTTCGCCCGTCTGGCGGTTCAGCAGCGTCAGCGTGCCGCGCGACATGCCCATGCGGTCGGCCAGGGCCTCGAGCACCGGCTCGGCCACGTCCTCGAGGGCCATCCGCCGCGACAGCACTTCGCTGATGTCGTAGAGCAGCCGCAACCTCTGAAGCTCGTTCTGCGCGCCGCCCCGTTCGCCTCGTTCGGCAGGTGCCGCGCTCTCATTGCCATTGACGATCGCGTTGTTGCCGCGTGATGCCGCCGCCTTGCCTGCGCGGCGTGCCGCCGATTTGCTTGTCTTGCTCTTGGCCATGACTGCCGTTTGCCTCCCGGGCATGGACGCCCCGCACGCCTACCTGTGAGCCAGCTTGTGGCGACAGGGCGTCCGACAAAACACTGCACAGAACACCATTATACCGACAATTTTGTTGCCGGCAACAATCTCCATGACGGAATCGTGGGACGTCCACACAACCCTGACCAGCGACTACCGGAGGTCCACACCTTCTTGCGTCCCGTAGCAGACAGGCATTGACCTGCGATGGCTATGGCACTATAACGGCCGCTCCGCGGCGCCGTCGGGGTTGCCACGCGAAGAGGTTCCTGGGCAGGGAAGGATTGAACTCATGGCAAGCGAAATTCCGTCACTCAACGAACGTATGGCCTGGTGGCGCGAGGCCAGATTCGGCATGTTCATTCACTACGGCCTCTACAGCATCCTCGGGCGGCACGAGTGGGTGATGAACCGCGAACGCATCCCGGTGGACGAGTACGCCAAGGTGGCCGACCGCTTCACGGCCGACAAATGCGACATGCGGCTCTACGCCCGCCTGGCCCGCGAGGCCGGACAGAAATACGTCGTCCTGACCACCAAGCACCACGAGGGTTTCTGCCTCTGGGACACCAAGCTCTCGGAGTTTAAGAGCACCAACTCGCCGGCCGGCCGCGACCTGGTGGCCGAGTACGTCGAGGCGGTGCGGGCCGAGGGGCTGAGGGTGGGCCTCTACTACAGCCTCATGGACTGGCGGCACCCCGACGGAGCGCGGTGCTTCCACGACGAGGCCGCGCGGCGGAGGTTCATTGACTACACCCACGGCCTCGTCCGCGAGCTGATGACCCACTACGGGCAGATCGACGTGCTGTTCTACGACGTGCCGTGGCCGCTGAAGCCCAACGGCTGGGAATCGACGCGGCTGAATCACATGGTCCGCTCCCTTCAGCCGCAGATCATCATCAATGATCGCAGCGGCTGGGGCGCCAAGGGCACCTTGATGCCCGAGGACTACGACACGCCCGAGAACCACGTCAAGGCCAGCCCGCCCTACCGCGATTGGGAGTCGTGCGACACGATCAACCACACCTGGGGCTACAACCGCGTCGACCACGACTGGAAAAGTGTGGCCCAGTTGCTGACGATGCTGGTCTCCTGCGCCAGCCAGGGCGGCAACCTGCTGCTGAATATCGGCCCCATGGGCGACGGCACGGTGCAGCCGGAGGCCATCGAGCGGCTGCAGGCCATCGGCGCGTGGCTGAAGCGGAACGGCGATGGCGAATCGATCTACGGCGTCAAGCGGGCCACGTGCGAGTGGATGAACTTCGCTTTCGGCCAGAGCCCGGCCACGGTGCGCGGCAACACGATGTACTGGCACGTGCCGCGCTGGTACGGCCGCGAGTTGACCATCGGCGGCATGGAGACCAAGGTGCTGCGGGCGCGGATTCTGAATACCGGCCAGGAGGTGAAGTTCAAGCAGTCGTTCGAGCCGACGATCCGCCTGCAGCTCACGGGCCTGCCCGACGCGCCGCCCGACCCGGACATGACGGTCATCGCCCTGGAGTGCGACGGCAAACCGATCCACCGCCTCGGCGCCGGCTGCATCGTCATGCCCGATGTGCCGTAAGGCATGTAGCCCGGCCGCCCTCGGCCGGGTGCAGGGGCACGGCGCGGGCGTGCCCGCGACCTGCGGTCGGATCGAGCGTATGTGCCGCGGCGGGTCTTGCCCCGCCGTGCGAATCGTCACGAGCCTTGAGGTACAGTCTCCACGCAGGTCCGGAGAACCCAAGCTACGCACTTCGTAGCTGCACCACCGGGCCGAGAAAAGAGAGGGCGTATCATGGGAAGGACAAAGGGGCCGTACAAGTGCGAGTACCCCAAGGGAACACGTGTTCGCATAGCCGACAGAGACTCTCTTGAGCGTTTTCGACGCGAATGGCAATACCATCACAAGCTCACGTCGAAACAGTTGAAATACGCAGGTCGAAAAGCGGTCGTTGCACGCGCCAGCTTCTATCACGGCGGGGATGAACTCTACGAACTGAAGGGTATTCTTGGCATCTGGCGAATTCCTGGCATCTGGCATGAACAATGCCTGAATCCCATAGAGGGCCAGGAGGAGAAATCCGACCGGTGGCCGGATGCTGTGCTCTAGCACTGTGGGGTGGCTGCTTGCCGTCAGTATGTAGTGGGTCCACCGGACCCACGCGGATTCATCGTCAACGGTGGGTGCGGGGCACCTACCCTACGCTCCGGCTGTAGTCGAGTTGGCGGGCCTGGCACGAAGAGGTTGACGAGCCGTTGCGAATCGACAGGGAGAGTCTTCCGACATCGTGAACGTCCCGTGCATGCCTGACGTAGCAGGCATGGCGCCCGGCTAGACCATGGCACCCGCGAGGACTTGTACGCACGCGACCGTTGGGTATGATATCTGTTGATGCGGTCATCCCGACTCCAACTGCTTGTCACGTTGCTGGCAGTGGCCTTCGCTGCGGCGGTGCTGTGGGGCCGCCCCCTGCCACCGCGCTATTCCCTCGTCAAGGCAGCAGACTACCGCGAACTGTCCCAGGTCGAGAGTTGCCTGCGTTGGGGTATCCATCCGGACAACGCGTGCGGCACCCGTCACACGGCCCTGCACGTCGCTGCCGATACGGGCGACGGGGCGATGGCCGACCTGTTGCTCCGTCACGGAGCGTCGGTCGAGGTCCGGGACCGCAACGACGAGACGCCGCTGATTGTGGCGGCCCATGGCGACTGTGCGCGCTTTGACGGTGTAAGAAGGCCATCGGTCCGGGCCGGGGCCACAGCGGCTGACATCGCGGCATACCACCTGGAATCCCAGCGCCTGTGGCGCGATTGGAGTCACCACGTCGCCGTGGCAAAGCTGCTCGTCGAGCACGACGCCGACGTCAACGCGAAGAGCCAGGAAACGTCGTCGGCCATGTACCACGCCGTCCACAGGTGCCACCGCGAATATGTCCGGTTCCTGCTCGACAACGGCGTTGACGCCGGGGCGGTTTGTCACGGTGACTCAACGCCTCTCCACGAAGCGGCGTGCTTCTTCTGGCAGCGTAGTTCCCAGGGACTCGACCATCTCAAAGGCACGGACTGGACGCCGATCTTGGTCGACATGATGAACCTGCTCATCGAGCGCGGCGCCGACGTCGACGCCGTCAACGGAAGCGGCATTACTCCGCTGCACCGTGCGGCCAACGTGGGCAACGTGACGGCCGCGGGGGTCCTCCTTCGGCACGGGGCCAACGTCAACATCCGGGACGACGCAGGCCGGACTCCGCTCGGTGTCGCCGTGGATCCCGGCATCAACTTCGATCGCGAAGAGGTCGCCGAACTGCTCCGCAGGCATGGTGGTCAAGAGTAGTGTGGTCAGCTACCGCGCGCCGAGTCTGGTCAGCACCCACCGCCGCAGGCGCTGGAAGGGGTGGGCGAACTTGCGGTGGATGCTCAGGATGAATGACCTCTGGTAGCTCCGCTCGAGTTCGGCCTCGTCCATCAGGTCGCGGCGGAACTTGCGCTTGAGCTTGCGGACGTGGTAGAGGTCCTCGCGGCACAGTACGCCGTAGAGCCACCGACCCAGCAGGTTCCACCTGCGCGGCCGGCGGAACGAGATCTGGAAGTCCACCAGGTACGGTCGCCCGTCGTCGCCCACCAGCACGTTGTCGGGTTTGTTCAGATCCACGTAAGCCACGCCGCGATCGTGCAGCGTCAGGGCCAGTTGCTCCAGGCGATCGAAGAAGTCGTCGGCCACACGGCGCTCGGGGCGGCCCATCCTGGCGTCCTGGGCGTAGTCCAGCAGGTCGCAGCCCTCGATCCACTGGTGGACCATGCCGCTTTCGCCCAGTTTGCCGACCAGGGCCGGCACGCCGTCGACCTCGGCCAGGTGGCGGTAGAAGGCGATCTCGCGGTTGCACATGTAGCGGCCGGCCCAGGCCAGCGGAATGAGCAGGCAGGACTCGGTGTGAAAGTGCTTCAGGCAGACGCGCTGCCCGTTGTCGCCCATGTAGCGGCCGGTCGAGGCGAAGAAGTCGTGCTTGAGGTGCTTCTGGAGCGTGTAGGTCACGCCGTCGAGGGTGAAGGCGT
>JAFGPY010000280.1 GCA_016935955.1 Planctomycetota bacterium | reverse complement strand
TTCTCCTTTTCCAAAAGGGGTCAAGAACAGTATGGGCGCGAACTTCTTTTGGCGCAAGTAGTTATATTAATGGCGCATAATGTTGATCGCCGGGGGATCGAAGGGTAGGGACAGTTTGTATCCCGCCGCAATGCGGCGGGCTTGTGGGCAACGATTCCTCGGCACGGCCGAGGATCGCAATGCCCGTGTGACGTTCGCGCTGGGGAATCCGTGGAGATCTGATGCCATGGTGTGGCTCAATCGCAAGTTGTTGCCGGTCTTGGTGTCGGCTGTAGTGCTGGTCGGTCTGCTGGGCTGTCCCGCGCGCGGCGACGAACCCGTCCGCCATCAGGCGACACTCTCGGCCGTCGAGGCCTACGAGAAAGGCATGGGCGCCTGGGACGTCCGCGCGGCCGACGACGGCAAGGGCGTCGTGCTCTATGACCGCGTGCTCCTCGAGGACGACGGCCCCGGCATCGGCAGCGACGCCAAGTGGCTTACCGTCGACAAGGCGCCCGTCGAGACCATCGAGGGGATGACGCAGGTCAAGAAGGTACTGCACGTCGAGCGGCCCGAGGCCATCGAGGCTTATCTTGTCCTGCCCGAGGGCGTCAGCGAGATCAAAGTCAACGGCAGCCCGATCGCCAAGGACGGGCGGACCAAGTATCCGCCGGTGCCGACGGCCCTGCTGCGTGCCGGCGACAACGAGATCGTCCTGTCGTGTCCCGAGGGCAAGGCCGAGACTATCAAGATCGCCACGCCCGAAGACCTCGCGCGCAACGCGCCGGAGCGGGCCGGGCAGCCCCGCCGCAGCTTCAAGAGCACCGACGGCGGCGCCTCCTGGGAACCGGTCAACGGCGAGTACCTGGTGCGGCTGCACGTGATTCAGTACAAGCCGCAAGGCCGCCTCGTCTCGCCCGTGATCGACCTGGGCCGCGCAGCCGACGACGGCAACGCGCTGCTTGCCGCGGCGGCCGTGCGGACGGTGGCGCTAAAAACGGACGCCGAAACGCCCGAAGGTACGGCCATTGCCCTGTCGGTCCGCAGCGGCCCGTGCCCGGTCTACGACGAGTCGCAATGGTCCGCCTGGCGCAGCGTCTCGATTCCGTTTCCCCGCGGACACCGCTATGTCCAGTGGCAGGCGACGCTCAGTTCGTCCGATCCGCTGAAGACGCCGATCCTCCGGTCGGTCACGGCGACGGCCGAAGTGGTTGCCGCGCCGCGGCCCGAGTGGGCGGCCAAGGCTCGTGTGACGGGCGTTGAGAATCCGGAGATTCTCTACACCTCGATTCCCTTCGCCTACGAGGACTTCCGCCACCCGAAGCTGGCCGAGCTGCGCAGGAAGTACAAGCTCGACGAGGTGGTGGCCGACGGCAGAAATGAGTTCGAGAAGCTGCTGCTTCTGCGCAACTGGGTGGCGGCACAGTGGAAGTACAAGCCGGCGACCGACGGCTACCCGGCCTGGGACGCCGATGAGATCCTGACGCTCAAGAAGGGCTTCTGCGTGCAGTACGCCATCGTCTACATGCAGTGCTGCCTGAGCCTGGGCTACAACGCGCGGTTCGTCTTCGGTTACCATCCTGGCGTGATGAACACCGGGCACGAGATCGTCGAGGTCTGGTCCAACCAGTACAACCATTGGGTCATGATGGACGCCAACGGCAACCTGCACCACGGCGACGCCCGGACCAACGAGCCGCTGAGCATGTTGGAAGTCCACGACCGCATGCTGGCGGCCTATTACGGCGACAAGGAGATGCTCTGGGCCAACCGACCCGAGAGCATTCGCGGCGTGGAGAGCCTGACGACCTGCCGCAAGATGGAGACCGAAGCGTCGTACGACGATCCGACGAAGTGGAAGAAGCCGGCCTGGCCGCGTTACGCCAAGTGGGGCATCATCCGCATGATGCCGCGAAACAATTTCTACGCCCAGCAGTATCCGCTGCCGAAAACCCAGGGCTTCCACTGGGACTGGTCGGACTACTGGGTCTGGGAGGACGCCCGGACGCCGCGGTCGTACGCCTACCGCTACCGCAACATCACCGGGCGGCGGGCCGACTGGGAGTGGACGCTCAACCGCGTGCGTTTCGACGCTGCGTGCCGCGACGAACCTGGCACGGTCGCCGTGCAGATGGGCACGTTCACGCCGGGCTTCGAGACGTTTCTGGTCAACATCGACAGCAAGGGTTGGCAGCCGAGCGGCCGTCAGTTAACCTGGTCGCTGCACGACGGCCGCAACCGCATCGAGATGCGCGTGCGCAACGTCCTGGGCGTCGAAGGCCCGGTCAGCCACATGGAGATCGACTACGGCAAGTAGACCGGGGCCGGAGACCGTAGCAAGCCCCCGGCACCGCCGGGGGATCGAAGAACTGGAGCGTTTCGTATCCCGCCGCAGTGCGGCGGGCTTGTGTGACGCGTGCCGCGGCCCCGTCGGCATTCGGCATGCACGAAAGGAGAGAGCGATGAAACCGGTCCGTGCGATTCGATGCTTGACGTTTGCCGCCACTCTTGCCGCCGCGGTGCTGCTTCCTGCGGCCGTCGTCTCGGCCGCCGTCTACGTGGCGGACGCCCAGAGTCCTGCGGCCTCCGACGACAATCCCGGCTCCGAGGCCAAACCCTTCAAGACGATTGCCGCCGCAGTCAAGGTCGCCAAGGCAGGCGACACCGTCTGCGTCATGGCCGGCGACTACGCCGAGCGCGTCAAGCTGACCGCGAGCGGCGCGGCCGGCCAACCCCTCGTCCTCAAATCTCTGCCGCCGCACGCCGCCACGATGCGCGGCTTCGATACCGGCGGCCAGAGCTACCTGCGGATCGAGGGCTTCCACGTCGTCAGCGACAATCCGGCCGATCGCACGCCCGGCATCGCCCTGACCGGCGCGGGCCAGGGCATCGAGGTCGTGAGCAACTTCGTCGAGGGCATGTACATGGGCAT
>JAFGPY010000279.1 GCA_016935955.1 Planctomycetota bacterium | reverse complement strand
CAGATGGACCAGGTGACTCAGCAGGTTGCGGCCAATGCCGAGGAGTCGGCGGCAGCCAGCGAAGAGCTGTCGGCCCAGGCCGAACAGCTCAGCAGTATCGTCGACGAACTGGCCCAGCTTGTCGGGGGCAACAAGAGCCAAGTCGCATCGTCCGGCACGAAGCCCGCGAGCAGCTCATCGCGGAAGAAGGCGAACGGCCAGTATGCCTCAAAGCTGACGAAGACCTCGGGAAAGCCAACTGTGCAGCAGACCCGATCGCCATCGAAAGCATCGTCGGCCGCCTCCGGCGGCAGGTCAACGGGCAAGGCTTCCGGCGACGCGGAAGCCGTGATTCCGCTCGATGAACCTGACGACGCCGTGCTGTCGGAATTCTAACGGCAGCAATACCGATCGCTCCTGGTTCCCGTGGGGTCCCTCGGATAACCGTTCCGGGGGACCCCGCATTGTTGTGTGCAGGCGTCCTGGCCGCGCCGGTGCCTGCATCGATTGGGATTCCGCTTGCCTCCTGCGGCCGCACCACTGTATCTTCATGGCCCATCCGTGAAAGTCCGCTGAGAGTCATCCCGACCATGCCGACCGAGTTCGTTTCGAGGAGAAGCCATGAAGCCTCTGTTGTCCGAGATCTTCCAGCGTCCATGGGAACAACCGGAACTGACGAGTCTGAACCGCCTGCCGATGCGGGCGACGCTCTGGCCGCACAAGTCGGCCGCGGCCGCGAGGAGCCTTGACGTCGGGAAATCCCCATGGGTGCTGAGCCTCGACGGGCGGTGGAGCTTCCGCCTGTTCGAGAGGCCCGAAGCGGTGAGGCCCGCGGACCTCGGCGTGAAGTCGCCCAAGGGCTACGGCACAATCACCGTTCCCGGTAACTGGACGATGCAGGGCTACGACAAGCCACACTATACGAACGTGGTCATGCCCTTCGCCAACACGCCGCCGACGGTTCCCGACGAGAACCCGACGGGCGTCTACCGCCGCACGTTCGACCTGCCTGCCGGTTGGTCGTCGCGGCGGACGGTACTGCAGATCGGTGGCGGGGAGAGTTGCTACTACGTCTACCTCAACGGGCGGTTCGTGGGCATGAGCAAGGACTCGCGGCTGCCGGCGGAGTTCGACCTGACGCCGCATGTCAAAACCGGCCGCAACGTGCTGGCCGTCATGTGCATTCGCTATGGCGACGCCTCGTACGTCGAGGACCAGGACCACTGGTGGATGGCCGGCCTGTACCGCAGCGTCAGGCTCTACTCGACCGACCATTGCTACATCGAAGACCTGTTCGCCAGGGCGCTGCTCAACAAGAGCGATTACCGCACCGGCCGGTTGAGCGTGGCGGTGAAGATCAACTTCGACCGTCCCCCGACGCTTGACGAGGTGCACACGATCGAGGCTATGCTGTTCGATGCCGGCGGCAGGGCCGTTCTGCGAAAGCCGCTCGCCGGGACGGTCAGCCCGAGCTATCGCGAGAGCTACTACGAGTGCGCCCTGGCGACGACGCTGAGGTCGGTCAAGCCATGGTCGCCGGAAGTGCCGAACCTGTACCGCATGGTCGTGACGCTGAAGGATGCCCGAGGCAGGGCGATTGAGCACACCGGTTGCCGTATAGGCTTCCGCACTGTGGAGATAAGCGATCGCAAGTTCCTCCTGAACGGGCGGCAGGTGCTCATCAAGGGCGTCAATCGCCACGACCACGATCCCGACACCGGCAAGACTGTCAGCCGCGAGGCCATGCTGAAGGAGGTGCGGCTGCTGAAGCAGTTCAACTTCAATGCCGTCCGCACGAGCCACTACCCGAACGATCCGGCGTGGTACGACCTGTGTGACGAGTACGGTATTCTCGTGCTCGACGAGGCCAACATCGAGAGCCATGCCAACTACGCCACACTGTGCCGCGACCCGCGCTGGTCGGACGCCTGGTTCGAGCGCGTCTCGCGGATGGTGCTGCGCGACAAGAACCATCCGTGCATCTTCGGATGGTCGCTGTGCAACGAGTCGGGTTACGGTGAGAACCACGACCGCGCCGCCGCGTGGGTGCGGGCCTACGACCCGGACCGCATTGTGCACAACGAGGGGTCCATCAAGCCGCGCTGGGACCAGGGGCCGCCGAACCAGTACGGTCCGGGCGGCGAGCGCGCCAACGATTTCCTCAACCCGATGTATCCGAGCATCGCCGACGCGATCAAGGTCGGCCGCGCGGGCAAGGATAAGCGACGGCCGTTCATCATGTGCGAGTACGCTCACGCCATGGGCAACTCGTGCGGGTGTCTGAAAGAGTATTGGGACGCCATTGACACGTACGAAGGCCTGGGCGGCGGATTCATCTGGGACTGGATCGAGCAGGGGCTGCGAAAGACCGATCCAAAAACAGGGCGCGAGTTCTGGGCCTACGGCGGCGATTTCGGCGACGAGCCGAACGACGTGGACTTCTGCTGCAACGGCATGATCATGCCCGATCGGACGATCAAGCCGCAGATGTGGGAATTCAAGAAGCTGGTGCAGCCCGTGGGTATTGCCGCCAAGGACCTCAAGACCGGCAGGCTGACGGTCACCCATCGCGATGCGTTTCGCGACCTCGACTGGCTGGAAGGACACTGGCAACTGACGGTCGACGGTCGCCGCGCGGCCAAGGACAAGCTGCCCCGCCTGAAGGTCGCGCCGCGGAAGAGCCAGGTGGTGCGACTCGCTTTGCCGCGCGTCGCGATGAAGGCCGGGCAGGAGGCGCATCTGCGGATCAGTTTCCACGCGCGCCGGAAACAGGCGTGGTGCGACAAGGGGCACGAGGTGGCCTGGGAGCAGTTCGCTTTGCCCGCCGAGAGCACAGGGCATCTTGCCGCGCCGTCGCCATGCGGTGCGCTGACCGTCTTCTCGGGGCGCACGGCGGCAGTCGGCTCGCGTGGGTTGTCGGTGACCGTCGATCCGAAGGCCGGTCGGCTTGTCGGTCTGAGTATCGAGGGGCGTCTGTTGATTGCGGCCGGTCCGGCGTTCAACCTCTGGCGCGGGCCGCTGGACAACGACGGCGTCAAAGGGCGCAAGGACCAATGGTCCACCGATCGCAAACCGCTGGGCCGCTGGATGAACGCCGGTTACGACCGTCTGACGGTTCGGACCCTGAAAGCCGAGGTGAAGGAACGAGGGGGCGTCCTGACGGTAAGCAACGCCGAACGTCACACTCCTCGCAGCGGCAAGGGAAGTTTTGAGGTTGCCAACACCTATCGCATTCGTCCGGACGGTGTGGTGCTCTGCCGCCACGTCATCGGGTTTGCCGACGGCATGACGGATCCGCCGCGGCTGGGCGTGCGTCTGACTGCGGCCGCCGGCCTGGAGAGGCTCACATACCTGGGCCGCGGTCCGTGGGAGACCTATCCCGACCGTTGCTACGCCGGCGACGTGGGCCTGTACGAGCAGACGGTCGATGAGCAATACTTCCCGTACATCGTGCCGCAGGAGACGGGGCTGAAAACGGCTGCGAGGTTCTTCGCTCTGTGCGACGCGAACGGCACGGGCGTGCAGTTCCAGGCCATCGGTCGTCCGGTTGCCTTCAGCGCGTTGCACTATACGCCCGATGACTTCACGGCCGCTTGCCATACGTGCGACCTTGAGCGGCGTGACGAGACGACGGTGCTGATCGATGCGGTCCACCGCGGCCTGGGCACGGCCAGTTGTGGTCCCGACACGTTGGCCAAGTACCAGATCGTCCCAGGGCATTACGTGCTGAGCTACGCGATTATCCCGCTGTCCGGCACCAAGCCGCAACGGTTCGAGTTGTAGAACGCGCGGATCGGACAGGTCCGCCGTGGCACATTGCGAGGGTGGCTGCTCGCGGCCGCGCGGACGCTGACAAGGATATAGGCCACGGGCCGCAGAGGTCGAGGCGACACAGCCCCGAAACGTTAATGCCCCCAGGAACTGATGCCGGCTTTTCACCGGGCGGCCGGTCTGCTATGATGTCGCAGGTTCCCGGAGTCCTCGCGCTGCGCTGGCGCGGGTCCGGGGCATTCGCGCTAACGGATGGGGCAGGCACATGGTCAGAGACAATTCCACGGGACAGATCGGGCGACGCGAGTTCCTGAAGCTGGGCACAGCGGCTGCGGCGGCCGCGGCGCTGGAGACGATGGGTCTGGGCCGCGCGATGGGGCAGCAGGGAACCGCCAGGCGGCCCAACATCCTCTACGTCTTCAGCGACGAGCATCGCTGGTGCAGTTTGCCGTTCACGGAGATGCCGCAGGTCGTGGCGCCGAACATGGAGCGGCTGGCCCGCGAGGGCACGCGGTTCGACAACTGTTGCAGCACGTCGCCGATCTGCATTCCCTATCGCGGCATGCTGATGACCGGCCAGTGGCCGCACCAGAGCGAGTGCATCAGCAACGACTACTTCGTCAACGGCGACGTGATCGGGCTGAAGTCGCCGACCATCGCCCAGACGTTCAAGAAGGGCGGCTACGTCACGGGCTACGTCGGCAAGTGGCACCTCCGCAACGAGACGGCCAAGAACGCCGGCTTCGACTACTTCAAGCACTGGCTCTACGGCGACGACCACTGGGAAACGCCCATGCGGGACATCCCGTCGGGTGAGGACTTCAAGCCGCAGAAGGGTTACAACGCGATCGGCATGACCGACCAGGCCCTGGACTTCATCCGCCAGCACGCCGGCGGCGACAAGCCGTTCCTGATGATGCTGTCGCTCAACCCGCCGCACTGGCGATGGGACGACGCGCCCGACGAGTTCGTCAAGCTCTACCCGGAGGACGAACTTCCGTACCGGCCGAACGTCACCGAAGAGCGGTACAAGAAGGACAAGGAGCGGCTCTATTACCAGCATTACCATGCCCACATCACGGCAGTGGACCGCGAACTGGGCCGCCTGATGGCCGCCCTGAAGGAACTGGGCATCGAGGACGACACAATCCTCATCTACACGTCGGACCACGGCAGCTCGTTCGGGTCCAACGGCGTCGGCAGCAAGGGCAATCCGTTCGACGAGGCCATTCACGTGCCGCTGATCGTTCGCTGGCCGGGCCGTGTCGAGGCCGGTCGCGTGGCCGATCACAATATCGGAACCATCGACCTGAACCCGACCCTCTGCGGGCTGGCCGGTCTGAACGCGCCGCCGGAGTGCAGCGGGCAGGACTTCTCGTCCGCCGTGCTCGGCAAGGACGGGCCCGATCCCGAGTCGCAGTTCATCCTCGTCAACAACTTCCAACGGAACTACTACAAGACCCAACTCGATCCCGACGGATCGAATTTCTTCTACCCGTACCGCGGCGTGCGGACCAAGCGCTACACCTACGTCGTCTATGCCGAGGGCGAGTGGCTGCTCTACGACAACCAGAAGGACCCGTACCAGCTCAAGAACCTGGTGAACGATCCGGCCTACGCCGACGTCAGGGCCGACCTTCGCCGGCAGCTCGACCAGTGGCTGGCCAAGGCCGAGGACCCGTACATTCCGGCCGAGTGGCGCGAGCTGTCGTTGCCCGACCGCATCGCCCGGGAGAACCGCCACTACTCGCTGCTGCCATTCAAGCGACAGTGGGACAAGTACAAGGCCGACGCCGTGGCGGCACACCGGGCCAAGCCCGAGGCAGCGGGCAAGGAGAAGGACCTGCAAGCTGCCGCCGACCGCGTCTTCGACGAGGCGTTCTTCGGCCGCTACAAGGCCCTGCACAACGAGCTGAACGGGCAGAAGCGCTGGAGCAAGCGTCCGCTGGACGAATTGCGCACAGAATTGGCGGCGCACGAGAAGAAGGCCGCCGAGGCCTTCAAGGCCGAGGTTGACAAGCTGCTCGCAACGGCGGGATGAGACGCCGCTATGGCCTGGGCTGCCGCAGCACTCGGCCAGGGGACGGCGACGACAGCGAGATTCAGTGAATACTTCCGTTGCCCGCCGTTCTACATCACGTCGTTGATGTTCCAGTGGAGATTGTCCAGGACGGCCTTCATGGCCCGGATCGTCGGCTGAGTCATACCGTAGCGCGGCTCAAAGCGGTGGATGGCGAACACAATCGAGACGCCGAGTACCGGACCGAAGAAACGGTGCGGCCGGCTGAATTTGCCGTTGCAGAGGTGAATGAACGGCGTCTTGAGTTCGCGTTTCAAGGCGATGGTGGTCCGCAGCGCTTCGGCAAGTTCATCTTCCGTATCGGCGGTAGTCACGATCTTCACCACCTCGGGACCGCGCGACTCCAGCGCAAGCATGTGCTCAACCACCTGTTCCGTCGTCCGCGGGCACGCCATGTGGGACGAGATGACCACCTCCGCGCCCTTGGCGTGAATCCGGTCGATCAGACGTTTCTGCTTGTCGATGGCCGCGGAGTTGCGGGTGATTTCCATCGGCGAAGGATCGTACAGGTCACCCATGACGTCGATCATGGAGGCCCCGACGTCCGCCGCGGCGAGCAACAACTCCTGCCGCTCGTCGTCGCTGGAGTCTTTCCACTTGTCGTCGCGGTAGTAGAAGAACATGAACGGCAGATTGGCCGCATCGATGATGCTTTTCAGGCTTTCACCGTTGCGGAACTCCGGCTTCAGGTCCGCAAGGTCTATGGCGATGCCCTGCGCGCCGTCGAACTCGGCGTTCTTCGATTCGGCGATCAGTTCCTGCGGCGTCTGTCCGGCCATGATGCCGGTGATGACCGGGTACGATTTGTTGCGAAAAGAGAACTTCATTGCGTCTGCCTCTAGCTGGATGTTCGGTTGTTGACGGTCAATACCACTTTGCCGAGGTTCTCCTGTCCCTGCAGAATCATGTGGGCGGCTTCCGTCTGTGTGATCGGCAGTGTCTTGTGGATCAGCACCTTGATCTTGCCGGAGGAAAAGGCCGGCCACAATCGTTTCTCGAGACCGGCGAGGATCTCCGCCTTCATTTCGCTGGTCCGGCTGCGCAACGTGCTGCCGATCAGCCGGACGCCGCGCCGGAAGAAGTCGTTGATGTTGAGTTCGCTCATCGGACCGCCCAGCGTGGCGATGATGATCCAGCGGCCGCCACGGGCCATGGTCTCCAGGCACGGGCCGAGGTTCTTTCCCCCCACGCAGTCCATCGCCACGTCCACCGGATGCTGCTTCATCGCCGCCGCGATGTCTTCCTTCTTGCGATTGATCACCACGTCGGCGCCGAGGTCACGGACGAATCGTTCCTTCTCCTCCGACCCGACGGTAGTGACCACCTTCGCGCCGAGGGTCTTGGCCAACTGGATTGCCGCCATGCCGAGTCCGCTCGCGCCGGCCTGGATGAAGACGGTTTCGCCGGCCTTCATGCCGCCTTCGAGGCACAGATTGAGGTACGACGTGGCAAACGCCTCCGGAATTGCCGCCGCTTCGACCATCGAGAGTCCCGCGGGCACCGGCAGGGCCATGTCGGCAGGAACGGTCACCTTCTCGGCATAACCGCCGCCGCCAAGCAGCGCGCAGACCTTGTCGCCGACTTTCCAGCGTCCGCCCGGCGGCGCTTGCAGCACCACGCCGGCGACTTCGAGCCCCATCCACTCCGGCCAGCCCGGCGGAGGCGGATACTTGCCTTCGCGCTGCAGCAGGTCGGCGCGATTGAGTGCGGCCGCATGGACTTCCACCAGGATTTCGTTCGCCTTGACGACCGGATCGGGGACTTCACACCACTGGAGCGATTTGTCGGCTTTGATGAGGATTGCGTGCACGTCGTTCCTTTCTATTGAGTGCATCCGACGGGGTCCAAGCCGTCAACTTCCATGCTGCAAACGCGCGGGGTCGCGGTTGCACGGGGTATTCGAGGCGCGTGATTATGCCACCGCCTTGTGCGGCAGACAAGCGTCTTTTCACACCTGGGGGGCGGAGACGCCGCTATCGTCTGGGTCGCGGGCGGGCTCATACGGCCGCAGCGGCGTATCATCGGAATCCGGCATTTGGGGGACGGTGGTCTCAACCCTTGCCGTAGAACAGGTAGGCTCCCAGCAGCGCGAGCAGGGCCACGGCGGCAAGGATGCCGGCGATGGCCAGCGGCTTGTTGATCTGCCACGAGGCCCAGAACGGTTCCTCGTCTTCCTCTTCCTCGACGATTTCCAGCCTGTGGCCATGCTTTAGCAGTTGCAGGTCTTCGGCTCCGGGCAGCATTTCCTCGTGCCGCGTCTTCTCAAGGAGCACCGGGATGAGGGTCTTCTGGTTGCACGCCGGACATCGTCCCCTCTTGCCCGCGAGGTGGTCGTCGCACTGCACCTTCTTCCCGCAGTTGGGACACCGGAAGCTGAGCATGAAGCGTCTCCTGCCAAAAGCCGCAACAGATAGTGGCACGATCTGGTTGTCTGAAAAAGACGACTTGAGGCCCGCTTCAGCCGAACCACTGAAGCAGACTGGTGGGAGTATAGGTCTGTATCACTTCGACATCAAGTAAAAACGTCCAAGCCATGTTGCCCGTAGGAGGGCAGGGTGCCGGAACGGCCTTGCCCAGGCGTTCGATCTCATCGGGCAATGGCCGACACGCGGGCCGGGCCGGAGGTGTTTCACTGTTGGATGCACACCGTGGGTAGATGTGACCGTTCGCCCGCACGTACCGAAAACTGGAAGACGTTCGAGGGACATGCAACGATGCAATCCGCCGCCAGCCAACCGATGACCTTGGCCTCTGCCACGGTCGTTCTGTTCTCAGTGCTGCTGGTTCCTGCGACCGATGCCGCCGCGCAGGCCGGCGACGCAACGCCGAACGTCGGACCTGTGGTCGTGCTCGATACGACCAGCCTCTGGCGGATGCACCACGAGTTGAAGTCGCCGCTGTTGGCGCTCGACGGCGGCGCCGTGCCCGTGGATCTTCGCTGGCACCACGGTGACCGGGTGCTGAACACCTTCAACTGGGCCAGCCGCGAGACTCCGGCGGCGCCGAGCGAATGGGCGGACATGGAATTCGACGACACCGGCTGGCTTCGAGGGCCGGCGAGAATGTCGTGCCTTTCGTCCTTCGTGGCCCGACTGTGCATGCGCGGCAAGTTCGAAGTCAATGACCCGTCGAAGGTCAGGGACCTGCAACTCAACGTGGGTTACCGTGGCGGCGTGATCGTCTACCTCAACGGCAAAGAGGTCGCTCGTCGTGATATCGCCGGTCGGGATCCGGACGGCGAGCCGCTGGCTCGCGGATATCCGGCGGCGGCCTTCACGCCGACGGGCGGCTGGAACGGCGGGTGGCCTCGCGGCGTGGTCCTGGAGAGCGATAAGGAGATCGCCCTGCGCCGGCGAACCGCCGATGTCGCGATTCCCTCGCGTCTGCTCCGCAAAGGCGTGAACGTTCTCGGCATCCAGGTCATTCGCGCTCCTTACCACAAGGTGGTCGAGGAGATGAAGGGCAAGCGCGGCTCGCGCCATTGCCCGTATTGCCTGGCGTTCAACACCTGCCAGATTGAGCTGGTGCGTCTGCAGGCGGCCGGCAGCGAGGGGCTCGTGCTGAACGCAGTGCGGCCGAAGGGCTTCCAGATCTGGAACAACAGCATGCTCGGCGCGGACTATGATCTGGATTTCGGCGACCCCGGTCCGGTGTTGCCCATCAAGTTGGTCGGAGCCCGCAACGGTCGCTACTCGGGGAAGGTCGTTGTCGGCTGTGACAAGCCGATCCGCCATCTTCGCGCCACCTCGGGCGACTTGTCAGCCGCCGGCGGCAGGACGATTCCTGCTTCCGCGGTGCGCATTCGTTACGGCATCCCGTGGGGGCGAGAGGCCGGCGTGAACGGACAGCGGACCATCTACCGAAGTTCGGTCCCGCAATTCAACTGCTATCCGCGCGTGCCGACAATGCTCGGCGCGCTGGCCGAGCAACCGCCCGAGGAGTTCCCGGTCCGCGTGGTGGAACCCCGGGGCGCGGACCTCGCGATTCCCGGCCAGGGCGAGCCGGTCTTCGGGGCCGTGGTCCCCGTCTGGGTCACGGTCGATGTTCCCAAGAACGTTGCGGCCGGGCTGTTCACGGGCCGAATCACGATTGCCGCCGAGGGGCTGGAGCCGCAGGCCGTGCCCGTGGAAATCGAGGTGATCGACTACACGTTGCCCGACCCGCAGGATTACCGGACGGTGATGGAACTGATCCAGTCGCCGGACACGCTCGTGCTGGAGTACGGTGTGAAGCCGTGGTCCGACGAGCACTTCAAGCTGATCGCCCGATCGATGAAGCTGATGCACGAAGCGGGCGTGCAGGTTCTGTACGTTCCGCTGATCGCCCAGACCAACCACGGCAACGAAGAGAGTATGGTGCGCTGGATCAAGACGGGCGAGACGTCCTACGACTACGACTTCTCGGTGATGGACCGGTACCTCGACCTTGCCGCCGAGCAGATGGGCACGCCGAAGGTCGTCTGCTTCATCGCCTGGGACCTCTATCTTGGCGGCGCCGGCGGAGGCTACAAGGACACCTGGGGCCACAACCAGCGGTCCGTCGAGTTGCGAAAGGAGTACATCGGCAAGGGGCCGGCCGTGACCGTCGTTGATCGCAAGACGGGCGACGTTCGGACCGGGTTCCTTCCTCCCTACAGCGAGCCGGCGGCCAAGGCGGCGTGGACAAAACTTTTCGGCGAGCTTCGCAATCGCATGGCCAAGCGCGGTTGGCAGAAGGCGACGATGATCGGCCTGCTCTCGGACGACTGGCCGACCGAGGCCGAGCGGCAGTTCTATCGCGACGTCACCGACGGCCTGCCGTGGGTGTCGCACTCGCACGTTCCCGTGACGCGCGACGGCGCGGAGACCGAGGACGGCATCGTCGTGACTGCGGCCACCAGCCAGGGCAATGCCAAGGTCGACCGCGTGGGATTCCGCGTGGGGTATCACAGCGCGGTGCTCAGTTGCATGTTCCCGATGGACGGCCCGCCCCTGGGCAGTCTGCACGGATGGAACCGTGAGGATATGGGCTGCTACCAGCCGCGCTACGAATACATCCAGCCGGCCAGCCGCTGGCGGCAGTTGATGGAGATGAACATCACCGGCCGTCAGCGCGGTGTGTCCCGCGGCGGCGCCGACTTCTGGCCGGCGGTCCGCAACAACCGCGGCGAGCGCGTCGGCAATGTGGCCGACCGCTATCCGCAGAGCGCGTGGCGGAACCTGGACATTCCTTGGTGCATGTTCGCGCCGGGACCCACCGGGCCGGTGTCGACGCACCACTTCGAGGCCGTCCGCGAGGGCATCCAGGAATGCCAGGCACGCATCCTGATCGAAGAGGCGCTTACCGATGAACGACTCAAGGCCAGGCTCGGTTCCGATTTGGCCAAGCGCTGCGAGGATCTGCTGGTTGAGCGGACCGACTTCATGCTCAAGGCCCTCGGCCATCTGCAGATCAACAACGAGTGGGGACACGTGACCGGACCGGAGCCCATCTGCCGGCAGATCGGCGTCAACGGTCACCGCTGGTTCGTCGGCTCCGACTGGCAGGGCCGCAGCCGACGACTCTACAACCTGGCCGGCGAGGTGAGCCGCAAACTCGGCCGCTGACGGCCGCGCAGCGCCCACAAATTACGCCAGGGAGTGGAGGGGGAGGGCAACTCGTCGGCTGCCGGCTATCCGATGGTCTTTCGCTGCGAATGATCATGTTGAACTCCAGAGCAGGGCCGCCGAACGCAGTATCCTACTTCACGAACAGCTCAATCACCGGCACCGTCACGTCGGGTTTGCGCACCGGTAGTTGCAGCGTCAGCGTGTCGCGGCCCATGTCCACATTCTGAATCGTGGCCTCGCGGCTCAGGCCGAACTTCACTTCCGACGCGTCGTTGAGCAACTGGGCGTACTCGACCTTGCCGGCCAGGCCGTCCATGTGCAACAGCCCCGTCGGCCAGGCGAAGACGTGTACGTACAGCCGCCGCTTCTCGGCGTTCCACGTCAACCGGCAATCCTGTGGCGTCGCGAACTCGGCCGGCGCCTGCGTGCAGCCGTAGATCGAGCGACCGTGCAGCCGCATCCACTCGCCCATTCCCGCCAGGCGGTCCAGGGCTCGCCGGTCGAACTCGCCGCGGCCCGTCGGCCCCACGTTCAGCAGCAGGTTGCCGCCCTTGGAGACCGTGTCGATCAGCATCTGCACCAGTTGCTCGACGCTCTTCCAACTCGTCTCGTCGCGATGGTAGCCCCACGAACCGCTGAACGTCTGGCAGGCTTCCCACACGACGGGCTTGCCGCCCACGCGCAGCCACTCGCGCGGCTGGTACTGTTCAGGTGTCTTGACATCCCATCCCGATTCCAGGTCCAATCGGTCGTTCAGGATGATCTGCGGCTGAAGCTCACGAGTTATCCGGTACAACTCCTCACTCTGCCAGTCGTCGCGGCCTTTGCCTTCGGGGCCCTTGTTGGTGAAGCTGAAGTCCGCCCACAGGATGTCCACCCGCCCGAACTCCGTCAGCAGCTCGCGCACCTGGCCGTGCAGGTAGCGGCTGTAAGCCGCCTGGTCGCGCGAGGCGTTCAGCTTCTGGCGGTCCGGATGGTTGCGCTGCGGATGAACGTAGGGGTCGATGGTGTATTGCGGGTGGTGCCAGTCGAGCAGCGAATGGTAGAAGCCCACGCGCAGTCCTGCGGCGCGGAAGGCGTCGACCATCGGACGCAGCAGGTCGCGGCCGGCCGGCGTGTTGGTGGCCTTGTAGTCGGTCAGCTTCGAGTCCCACAGGCAGAAGCCCTCGTGGTGTTTGGTGGTGACGACGAAGTACTTCATGCCGGCGCCGCTTGCGGCCGCAGCCCACTGCGCCGGATCGTACAGGTCCGGATCGAAGTGACGGAGATACTTTTCGTACTGCTGGTCGGTCATGGCCTCGTGGCACTTGACCCACTCGTGCCGCGCGGGCAGGGCGTAGAGGCCCCAGTGGATGAACAGTCCGAACCGATCGCGTACGAACCAGTCAGTGTCTCCCGGCGTCCTGATCGTTTCAACCATCGTCGTCCGACCTCCGACCGTGTGGGTGTGGCGCAGCGCGCCTGTCCGAACTGCGGGCGCGTCGCTGCATGGTAACAGGGCAGTCGGCAACGGCAAGGGGCGAGCAGGGGAGTAGTTGCAGGAATTCGCTCAGCGCATGAAAGCGGATCGGCCGGTGCGAGGCCGATCCGATATGGTTGCACGCGAATCCTGGGCTAGCAAAGAGCGACGAAAGTCGCTATGGTGAGCACCAGAATCTTGAACCTGCGACGGTCGAGTTGTGTCAGCACGTAAGCCATTTTGCGTCCCTCTCCGCCCTAAGGAGATGCAAACCCTATGCCGCAAGGCGACTTACGTTTTCGGTCCGATAAACAGCGGCTCAATGTCTTGATCTCCAAGGAGTTACCGCCGTCTCGGGTGGAATGAGAGGCCTGTTAAGATGTGCGGGTTGTACGGACGCGCCGTCTGGCGTAAACGCCCACCTTAACTTATTGTATTGCAGCCGCTTGAAAAGGCCTGTTTGACAGAGCTTCTGGCGACTTGACAAATTCGTGCATCATTGATGCTTTCTGGAAACATTGGTTCGTTGCCTATCTTTCCCAAGCCGCAGCTGCGGCACGGTCTGGATGAGGGAAAAATCATACTGATAACGAGGTTTCAGGCATCATGACTTGGATTGACGACGTGCTCCAGGAAGTCCGCCACGACGGTCTGTGGCGCAATCTGCGGACGGTCGACTCGCCTCCGGGGCCGGAGATTGTCGTGGACGGTCGCCGCGTGCTGCAGTTCGCTTCCAACGACTACCTGTCGCTGGCTGCCGATCCGCGCCTGGCCGAAGCGGCGGCCGCGGCCGCGCGGCAACTGGGGGCCGGCAGTTCCGCCAGTCGGCTGATCGTCGGCTCGCACAGGGCCGTGGCCGACCTTGAGCAACGTCTGGCCACCTTCAAGCACACCGAGGCCACGCTCGTCCTGCCCACCGGCTACATGGCCAATCTTGCGCTCGTGACAGTGCTCGCGGGGCCGGGCGACGCCGTGTTTGTTGACCGGTTGTGCCATGCCTCGATTCTCGACGCTGTCGCCTTGTCGCGGGCGCGGCTCGTGACATGGCGGCACAACGACGTAGCGTCCCTGGCCGCAAAGCTCCGCGACAAGACGAAGTTTCGCCGCCGCTTGATCGTCACAGAGTCGGTCTTCTCAATGGACGGCGACGTTGCGCCTCTGGCGGACCTGGCCGAGGTCGCGCGGCAATACGAGGCGATGTTGGTCGTCGACGAAGCCCACGCCACGGGCGTCTTCGGTCTGACCGGCGCGGGCATCGCCGAGGAGCAGGGGCTCGGACCAAACGACCTGACAGCGACAATCGGCACGTTGTCGAAGGCCCTCGGGGGGCTGGGTGGCTTCATCACCGCCTCGCGGTCGGTGGTTGACCTGGTGATCAATCGCGGGCGGCCGTTCATTTTCACCACCGGCGTCCCGCCGGCCCAGGCGGCTGCGGCCATAGCCGCCCTGGACGTCGTTCGCGACGAACCCGAGCGGCGCGAGCGGTTGCTCCGTGCGGCCGCGGGGCTTCGCGAGCGTCTGGCGGCCGCAGGGCTGAACGTTCCCCCCGGCCGCTCGCCGATCATTCCGGTAATCATCGGTGACGTGGAGCGAACCATCGAGGCCAGCCGCCGCCTGTGGGACCAGGGCCTCCTCGTTCCGGCAATCCGCCCGCCAACGGTCCCGCGCGGTACCAGCCGGCTGCGGATCAGCCTCACCTTCGCCCACACCGACGAGCAGATAACGCGGCTTGTCGCGTCGCTGGCAGTGGCGGCGACAGAGTCTTGATTTTTCGCCCGTATCGTGTACGATGTGCCCAGTCGAGTCCCCATGGCTCAATTGGATAGAGCGACGGCCTCCGGAGCCGTAGACTGCAGGTTCGAGTCCTGCTGGGGACGCCAGAGATTATGGGGAGGTTGTCGTCATCCGGCGGCAACCTCCTCTCGTTTCCCGTTCTGCCTGGTCAATCAGTCTGCCGACGACCTGACGATCGGCGGCAGACCCTCCGTGTAGCAGATCATTGGGTTTGCCGTGAGAGACAGTCTGACTCGCGTCAAAGGCCTTGCACCCGCCACGCCGGCAGGCTAGCATTTCTCTATGCGGCAGTAGTCCATACGTGGCACGGCCGGTCTGGACAAGACCGTCAGAGAGTTCTGCAGTGGCGACAATCAACATAGCTGATGTCTGAGAGGCGCGGAGGTGAGACGTGAACGTGCCGGCCATTGGACGCGTACGAGGCATCTTCGGCATCTTTGTCCCCGGACTGTTTCTACTCGTTAACTTCTCGGTGTGCGTCTACTCGGCTGTTGATCGAACGGGGGACACCGGGCAGTTTCTCAGGCATTGCGCCACTGAGCCAACGATGGGTCTTGTCATGGCCATTGGCCTCGGGTACCTCATGGGAGTGATTCTCCGGCTGTTGCAGACGGACGTGGCGGACAGGTGCTCCGCGTGGTGGCTCAGAAGGTTCTCGCTGCACGTGCGACAGGAAGAACTCCCGCCAGCGGACCCTGCGGAGAAGGGGATCAACAGGGCAGGCCAGCGCGTATGCCGAATGGTCCGGGTCGCGTGCCGCAGGCTGCGCCGTCCCCGGGGCGCGCCCCTGCTGTACGCTACGGAGAACTTCCCGTACATCAGCTGGCTCGGCTATGTCTGCAAACGCGACCTACCTGACGAGGCCCGCGCCTTCTACCAGGACGTCTGGTTGCCGCGAGCACAATTGCATCGGTCGAACCGAGAGTTTTTCAACTTCTGCAAGACGATCCTCAGCTCGTTGGACGAACGTGCGAGTTTCGAGGTCTTCGCGGCCGAGGATATGTCCAGGTACGTGGCCGGCATGTTCTATGCCCTCATTGCTGCGACGCTCTCCATGTTGGGGGCATTTGTCGTCATGTGCCTGCGTGGCGAGTTCATGGGCGTATTCCTCGTTGTTGCGGGGATCTATCTCTTCGCCGTCTGGCGCATTCTGAATCGGTTCCGCATTCTCCGCATCAAGGAGACGCAGACGTTGTTCGCCGCCATGTTCAGGCACTCGGACAAGTTTCGCCCATGGACTTTCACCACGCACCCCTGATCTGCAATCCCCTTTTTGTCTCTTGACTCTGTGGGCCTGCGCGCGAAGATAGTCGTCCGTTGTCTGAAGGGCGGATGTACGGAGAGGTGGCTGAGGACATCGAGCCACAAGGGAGGCACGGATGAGTTCCTTTGACGGATTGCGGATGGGCTTGGGCAACATCTTTCAATTGTCGGACTTCGAAACGCGCAGCATCTGCGCCGAGAATCCCGACGGCTCGCGCGGCGGCGGAGCCAAGGAAGTCCCCGGCGCCGACAATCCCGGCAGCGACCTGGGCACGGGCTGGAAGGTGCGGCCGTGCATCAAGCTACCGGCCGGCGAGACCGTGACGCTGGCCGACATCCAGGGGCCGGGCGTCATCCAGCACATCTGGATCACCGTCCGCGAAACGGCCTACCGCACCTGCATCCTGCGGTTCTACTGGGACGACGAGCAGACGCCGAGCATCGAAGTGCCGTTGGGCGATTTCTTCGCCAACGGTCACGGCACACGCTGCACGGTGGCCAGCCTGCCGATTGCCGTCAACCCGAGCGGCGGATTCAACAGCTACTGGCCGATGCCGTTCCGCAAGCGGGCCCGCGTGACGATCACGAACGACCGCTGGGAAGAGATCACCGGTTTCTTCTATCAGATCACCTATGCTCTCGGTCCCGTGCCCGACGGCGCCGCCTACCTGCACGCCCAGTGGCGGCGCAGCCAGACGACGCGCGACTATCCGGAACACCTGATCCTCGACGGCGTCAAGGGGCAGGGGCACTACATCGGCACCTACCTGGCCTGGACGCAGATGTCCGACGGCTGGTGGGGCGAAGGCGAGATGAAGTTCTACCTCGACGGCGACAGGCAACACCCGACGATCTGCGGCACCGGCACGGAGGATTACTTTGGCGGCGCGTGGTGCTTCTACACGCCGAAGGACGGCCTGGGCGAAGAGTTCTCGACGCCGTTTCTAGGTTACCCGCAACGGCTCGGCGAGCCGGGCAAGGTGCCCAAGCACGGTCTGTACCGCTGGCACATCATGGACCCGATCCGTTTCCGCAAGGATCTGCGCGTGACGGTCCAGGCCCTGGGCTGGTGGCCGAATCGCAGGTACGAGCCGCTGACCGACGACATCGCCAGCACGGCGTACTGGTACCAGAGCGAACCGCACGGAGCGTTTCCCGAGATGCCGGCGCTGTCGTCGCGATTCACGCGATGATCGAGGTGTGTGGTACGGAGGACACGATGGCAGTCAGGACGATCAAGAACCGCATGCCGCTGCGGGAGGCGTACGAGGCCGGTCAACTGGCTCGCAACGTGCAGATGACTCCCGGCAGTCGGTCGCTGGTGCTTTATGACACGACGCTCATCGAGGACGACGGGCCGGGCGCCCGCTCGCTGAGTCTGGCCTGGCCGACGACGTGGGAGACCGTCGCCGGTTGCAGGCAGGCCCGCAAGCTCCTCTATATTGATCGCCTGCAAACGGTCGCCGCGACGCTGGTCTTCAGCGGCAACCCGACGCGCGGCGAGGAGTTGCCGCTGGTGATTCGCGTTAACGGTCACGCGATCACGTACCGCTGGCCGCACGGCGAGGGCGAGGTGGGCGGCTGGCAGCATGTGGCCGTGCCGCCGCGCTGGCTGCGCAGGGGGCGCAACGAGATCGTTTTCTCGTGCGAAGGGCCGGGCGGCTGGTGGCTGAGCATCGCCCCGCGATCCGAGATCGTTTTGAATGAGCCGGGCCGCAAGTCGGTCGCCGGCACGCGGAGCCAGCTGTCGCTGGACCATGGCCGCATGTGGGGCAAGGGGCTCGGGCCGGACGGCGAGCAGGCCGGCGAGTACATGGTGCGGCTGAACCTGCGGCAATACCGCAAGCAGGGCGAACTGATCGGTCCGGTGATCGATCTGGCTGCGGCCGGGGCGAATGAGGGCGACGCGGTCGTGGCCGCGGCGGTCAAGGTGCGTTCGCTTTCGGTCCGGGCGACTGCGAAGAAGCCTGCGGGTACGTCGGTCCGGCTTGACGTGCGGACCGGTTCGAGTCCGCTGTACGATGCCAGATACTGGGGGCCGTGGCGGGCATGCAAAGGCGGTCGCGCGACACCATCGCACGCCAATCACCGTTTCGCTCAGTGGCGCGTGACGCTGGCTACGAACAAGGCGTCGGTTACGCCACAAGTGACGGCCGTGGGGCTGGACGCGCGTGTCGAAACGTTGCGGCCCGAATGGGCACGAGGCATCCGCGTGACCGACAGTCACAACGAGGCGATTCGCTGCACCAGCATTCCCTTCGAGTACGAGCGGTTTGATGTGGCCCAGTTGAAGTCGCTCCGTCGCAAGTACAAGCTCGAACGCGTTATCGCCGGCGCCAAGGACGAGTTGGAAGCCATTCGCCGTCTGCGCGACTGGGTCGCGCGGCAATGGGACTGGGCGCCGCCCGGTCAGCCGTACCCCATGTGGGACGCCCACGACATCCTCGGCCGCAAGGACGGCATGTGCGTGCATTTCGCCATCGCCCTAATGCAGTGCGCCTTGGCCGTGGGGCTGCAGGCCCGTTTCACGTTCGGATGGTTCCTGCGGGCGACGCTTGGCGGCAAGCACCAGGGCGGCCACGAGGTGACCGAGGTCTGGTCGAACCAGTTCGGCAAATGGGTGTACATGGACGCCACGAGCACGCGGAACGAGTGCTACGTGGACCGCCGCACCGGCATTCCGCTGAGCATGCTCGAGATGCACGACGAGACGGTGCGTCTGTACCTGGGCAAACGGGCGGCGAGCCTGGACGGCATCAGCGTGAAGGCCGAGAAGCGATCGCCGCGGCTGCGCGTCTGGTCGAAAGACGACGCCGAGCCAGCCCCCGGCCCGGCGCCCATACGGCTGCGATGGGGCGCGGTTCACTGGATGCCGCGGAACAACTTCTATGCCCGTCGCCGTCCGGAGCCCATCGTCCAGGGCCGCATCGACTGGGCATGGCCCGGCTACTGGCTGTGGTGGGACGCCCAGACGCCGCGGCAACCCTGGTTCGGCAACTACACCTGCCGCCGCAGCGACATCGAATGGACGATCAACCAGGTTCGCTTCGCTGCCGAGTATGCGGCGGAGCCCGGAACCGTCTCTATGCATCTGAGCACCGTGACCCCCGACTTCGAGACGTTCCTGGTGAGCGTCGACGGCGGACCGTGGACGGCCGCTGGCGAGACTGTTCAGTGGCAACTCGGCCCCGGCATCAACCGCATCGAAATGCGCGTACGGACGCGGGCTGGCGTGTTGGGGAACACAAGCTGGCTCGAGTTGGATTGCGGCCAGTGAAATCGGATGGCGACAATTCTTGAAAGGGGTTACTCATGCGCAGCACACCCATTGGCATTGTGATGCTCAATGACGAGCGCGATCACGTCTGGAAGGCCAACGACGCCGAGAACCGCGGCATCGTGGACGCCTGGGCCAAGCTGATCGCCAAGAACATTACCAACCTCGATGGCACGGCGCCGAAAGTGGTCGTCGGCAAGAGTGTCATCCACTCGGTCCGCACGGCTCAGAGCGTCGGCGAGCAACTGCTGAAGGCCGGCTGCCGCAGCATCGTCATGCTCTACAACGTCTGGAACTTCCCGTTCCTGGCCTGGCCGTTCATCAACTGCTTCGGCGTCGACACGCCGGTGCTGAGCCTGT
>JAFGPY010000278.1 GCA_016935955.1 Planctomycetota bacterium | reverse complement strand
GTTGGCGACCTGTCGAATCATCGATTAGACGACCTCACAAGAGCCCCCGGCCGACACGATCTTCGCCTCGGCGCTTTTCGAGAACTTGCCGGCTTTGACGGTCAGCGACTTGGTCAGCTCCCCGTCGCCGAGAATCTTCACGTTGATCTCGCCGGGGCCGCGGACCAGCCGTTTCTTGCGGAGCTGGGGGACGTCGACAACGTCGCCCTTCTGGAAGTACTCCTCCAGGTCGCCGACGTTCACCACCACGTATCGCGTGGTGAAGTTGGCGTTGTTGAACCCGACCTTGGGCAGACGACGGAACAGCGGCATCCGCCCGCCTTCGCGGACGATGGACTGCTGGTTGCCGCCGGCGCGACTCTTAGTGCCCTTGTGGCCGCGGCCGCTGGTCTTGCCGCTGCCGGAACCACTCCCTCGACCGACGCGTTTGCGGCTCTTGCGGCGGCTATTCAGTTGGCGAACTTCGGTCAGATCCATCGTCTATCCTCCTGACCCGCAACTTGGCGGATCGTTACTTATTCAGACTCCTGCACGGCCGCCGCAGTCTCGATCTTGATGTCGCGGAGCTGCTCGATGTCTTCCTGCAGACGCAACTGCTGCAACCCGTCGAGCGCCGCCTTGGTCAAGTTGACCGGGTTGTTGCTGCGGTACGACTTCGTGAGAATGTTGTGCACACCGGCAGCCTCCAGAACAGCCCGCACGGCCGCTCCGGCAATAACGCCCGTACCCGGCCCGGCTGGACGCATGAAGACCTGGCCGGCGCCATGGCGCCCCATCACCGGGTGGGGGATCGTGTCGCCCTTCAGGCGAACGTTGACCAGGTTCTTGTGGGCGTCCTTGGTGCCCTTCTCGATGGCTTGGAGAACGCCATTGGCCTTGCCGTAGCCGATGCCCACGCGGCCGCGGCGATCGCCGACGACCACCAGGGCCGAGAAGGAGAACCGACGGCCGCCTTTGACCACCGTAGCACAACGGTTGATCCGGACCACGGTCTCTTCAAAGGACGGCGCATCTGCAAAATAGGTTTCTTTGGCCATGCTAGGGTTCCTGGTTTCCTCTGTCTGACTTTCCTGGAGGACTACAACTGCAGCCCACCTTCTCGCGCCGCGTCGGCCAGGGCCTTGATGCGGCCGTGGTACTTCCTGCCGCTACGGTCGAAGGCCACCTTGGAGACACCCTTGGCCTTGGCTTTCTCGGCGATCAGCTTGCCGACGGCCTGGGCCGCATTCTTGCCCCACGTCGCCTTGCCGCTCTGACGAATCTCGGGCGACAGGGTGCTTGCCGCGGCCAGGGTCGTGCCGCTCAGGTCGTCAATGACCTGGCAGTAAATGTGCTTCAGGGTCCGAACTACACACAGCCTCGGACGCCCCGGGGTTCCGGTCACTTTGCTCCGCACGCGACGCGCCCGGCGTTGCAGCGGAGTTCGTTTAATCACTTTCGACAGCATACCTGGTCACTCCTGGGCTCGCCGCGCGAGCCGGTCCGTCCTATGCGCCCCGTGCCGATCAACCGCCGGTGCCCGCAAACGCCTTGCCAGCCTTCCGACGGACCACCTCGCCGCGATAGCGGATGCCCTTGCCCAGGTAGGGCTCAGGCTTGCGGGTCGCCCGAATCTCGGCCGCCAACTCACCGACGGCCTGCTTGTCACAGCCCTTGACCACGACAACCGTCGACGACGGCACTTCCACCTTCAGGGTGTCGGGAATCACGAACTCCCGCGTGTCGGCGTAGCCGACGTTCAGCAGGAGCTTCTTGCCCTGCAGCTTGGCCTCGTACCCGCGGCCGACGATCTCCAGGCCGCGCTCGTAGCCCTTACTCACCCCTTCGACCATGTTGGCCACCAGGGCGCGGGTCATGCCGTGGTATGCGCGGCTCTGACGCTGGTCGTCCTTGCGCGTCACGACAATCTCCTTGGCCGCAGCATCGTACGCCACCGCGACCTCGGGCCGGTGCTCGTACTCGAGCGTGCCGAGTTTCCCCTTGACCGTCACCTTGCGGCCGGCGACGGACACTTCAACGCCGTCGGGCACCGCGATAGATTTTTTGCCGATTCGCGACATCGTTGCATCCTCTCATGCACTTAGCAGACCGTACAGAGCAACTCGCCGCCGACATTCATGCGGCGGGCCTGCCGATCGCTTACAACACCCTTGGACGTGCTCAGGATCGTGATACCCAGACCGTCGAGCACGGGCGGCACGTCGCTGACGGCACGATAGATGCGACGGCCAGGCTTGCTGACACGGCGGATTTCGCGGATTACCTGCTCGCCGTCCGGCCCGTACTTCAGGAAGACGCGCAGGATGCCCTGCTTGTTGTCGGCGATTTCCTCGACGCGAAGGATGAAGCCTTCCTGCTGCAGCACACCGGCGATGCCGCGATTGACCTTCGAGGCCGGGATGTCGACCGAGACGCGCTGCACACGAGCCGCATTGCGGATTCGCGTCAGCATGTCGGCTACCGTGTCACTCATGCTCATGCCAAACTCCTTTTGGTCTTCCGGTGGTTCGCCCCGGAGTCTTGCTTACCAGGACGCCTTCCGAACACCGGGAATCACGCCGTCGTGAGCCATCTTGCGGAAACAGATGCGACAGACGCCGAACTTGCGGTAGACCGCCCTCGGCCGCCCGCACAGGCCACAACGACGAACGCGGCGAGTCGTGAACTTCGGCGTCCGCTTAAGCTTTTCCCACTGTCCCTTGGTTGCCATAAAGTATCCAGCCTTCCAAAGACTTATTCCTTGCGGAACGGCATGCCGAACTTCTCCAGCAGCCGGAACGATTCCTGATTGTTACGCGAACCCGCGATGCACAGGGTGATGTTCATGCCCTGCTGGAACTCGACCTTGTCGATGTCGATTTCCGGGAAGATCAACTGCTCGCTGACGCCCATACTGTAGTTGCCCTGACCGTCGAAGGCACGCGGGTTGAGCCCTCGGAAGTCGCGGATACGCGGGATGGCGACGTTGATCAGCCGGTCCAGAAACTCGTACATCCGCTGCTTCCGCAGCGTGACCTTCAGACCGGTGTCCGATCCCTCGCGGACTTTGAAGCCCGACACGCTCTTGCGGGCCTTGCAGATGATCGGCCGCTGCCCCGTGATGACCGCCACTTCCTCGGCGGCACTGGTCAACCGCTTCTTCTCCACCAGCGCCTGGCCGATGCCCATCGAGATGACCACCTTCGTCAGTCGCGGCAGACTCAAGGCGTTGTCGCGGCCCAGTTCCTTGGCGAGCTGGGGGACGATTTCGTTTTTATAGCGTTCCAACAACCGTGCCATGACTTAGGGTCCTTATTTCTGCTTCGAGACCTTGCCGAGTACCGCGTCGCATTTCTTGCAGTAGCGGACCTTGACGCCGTCGCTGCCCACGCGATAGCCGACCCTCACGCCCTGGTTGCACTTCGAGCAAACGGGCATGACATTGCTGATGGCGATCGGCGCCTCGACTTCGAGCCGCCCGCCCTGCGGGTTCTTGCGGCTGGGACGAACGTGCTTCGAAACCGTGTTCATCCCTTCGACCAGAACCTTGCCCTGCTTGGGCATGACCCGCAGCACCGTGGCCACGCGACGCCGACTGGTGTCCTGCGTGCGGTCAGCTCCGGCTATGATTTCCACCAAATCGCCCTTGCGGATACGCATGTGCGCTCTCCTGCCTACGTCGTCAGACGACCTCGCTGGCCAGCGAGACGATCTTCATGTAATTCTTCTCGCGAAGCTCGCGAGCCACGGCCCCGAAGATACGCGTCCCGCGGGGCTCCTGGTTGTCATTGATCAGCACGATGGCGTTACGATCGAACCGAACATACGAGCCGTCAGGCCGTCGCAACGCGTTCTTGGTCCGTACGACCACCGCCTTGACCACGTCGCCCTGCTTGGCCTCGCCGCCGGGAATGGCCTTCTTGATCGAGGCCACCACGACGTCGCCGATGCCGGCCGTCTTGCGGGTGTACCTGCCGCTGCCGGTCGATCCGCCGAGCACGCGAATCACCATGGCCGTCTTGGCCCCGGTGTTGTCCGCCACGTCGACATACGTTTCCTGCTGAATCATCCTGCGTTCTCCCGGAGTCCGGCCGGTCAGACTTTGTTGGCCTTCTCAACGATCTTGACCAGACGCCAGTGCTTGGTCTTGCTGAGGGGCCGCGTCGGCCGGATGACCACGCGGTCGCCTTCCTCGGCCTCGTTGTTCTCGTCGTG
>JAFGPY010000277.1 GCA_016935955.1 Planctomycetota bacterium | reverse complement strand
GCGAGGGGCCGGGCAAGCACGGCGGCAAACGACGGCCGCCGTGGCACCCATCATCCTGATGAATACACTCAAACGTGAAGTGCTCTAACACATAGTACGGAACGATTGCGGCAAACCGTTCATGGCCGGGTGCCATGCTTCTGCTCGTCATCGATCCCGAGCGAAGTCGAGGGGCAGAAGCATGCCAGAGGAGTGGTTGCGAACAAATGCCCTGCATGGCCGCAAGCGGCCATGGCACCAACGATCATGCCGCCTATGTACGCGAACAAACCCGCCGCGATGCGGCGGAATCAATCGTTGCGGCGCGGCGTGTGGACGATCATCACGTCGCCCAGCCTCACGCCGAACTCGCGGGCCACGCACTGGCACTTGGCCTTGAGGATGAAGTAGTAGTTCTCGGGACGGCCCATCAGCGTCTCGACGTTGGCCTGCCCCTTGGAGATGATCACGTCCGCTGCGGCAACGGCCGCCTTCAACTCGTCACCGGCCTCGCCCCATTCCACGCCCACCGCGTTGCTGCCCGTGGTGATGACGCGGCAGACCTCGGCCAGGCCGATCTGCTCGGCGTCGGCCATCGTCACGTCGTTGATGATCGGCCCGCCACGGACGCAGGCCGTCACGTCGTGGTCGGCCAGTTCCTCGATCAGCAGCTTGTCGAACACGGCCTCGCCCGCGTTGTCCAGCATGTAGAGGATGCGGCAACGCTTGGCGGCCAGTTCGGCTTCCAACTCGCGGCTGTCGTCACGGGCGAACCCGGCGGCAAGCACACCTTCGATCTCACGGTCGATGTCGAAAGCCACGCCGATGCCCAGGTCGATCACGTTACCGGCCACGGCCAGTTGCAGCGCCCGGTGCAGGCGGCTGGGGGCCGTGTCTAGCAGCAACTTCAGATGCTCATAGCGGTCGAGCACGAACTGGTTGTGCCGCCGCTTGTCGGCCGCATAGGGATCGCCGTCGCCGGTCATCTCGGCCACCACCTGGTAGGCCGTGCGGCTCAGGGCGGCCGGCGTGCGGTCGATGTCGAGCGTGGCCAGCCGGCGGTTGACCTCGTTCATCACGTCGAGCTGCACCTTCGGATCGTCGGTCACGCGACGCACGGTCTCCAGGGCCTGACGCAACGTGCAGGGAATGCAGTCCAGAAATGCTTTCACGAAAAACGCCTCTCTCATACGGAAGGTTACAAGGTCATTCGGTGCCGGCGACCTGGACGTCCCGGATGCGGATCGTCGGCAGGAGGTTGCCGGGCTCTTCGCGGTAGTCGCTGCTCACGGCGTCGACGGCCTTCATCAGGTCGATCATGTTGCCGGCGACCATGACGTTCTCGACCGGGTGCACGACACGGCCGCCCTCGATCAGCAGGCCGAAATCGACGCTGCTCGACAGGTCGCCGCTGGCCGGATTGGGACTGAAGTGGCCGATGGGCAGATACAGCCCGCGGTCCACCTCGGCAATCAACTCAGCGGCCGTCCGCGTGCCCAGGCCGACGACCATGTTAGTCGGATGCACACCGCCGCTGCGCACGCCGTGGCCGGTGTTGGGCTCGCCGGCCTTGGCGGCCGTGTAGGAGTTGTGCAACTGGGCGCTGAAGACGCCGCGATCGAAGATCGTGACGCGCCGCCGCGGAGCCCCCTCGCCGTCATAGGCCCCGCTGTAGAGACCGCGCGGGATGAGGCCGTCGTCGGTCAGCGTCAGGTGCTCGGAGCCGAGCGTCTGGCCCATCTTGCCGCACAGGTACGACCGCCCGCGCTGCAGGCTCTCGGCGTTCGCCGCGGCGATGATGCCACCGAGAAAATCGTACGCCGCCACGGGGCCGAGCAGGATCGGCATGCGGCCGGAACCGATCCGCCGCGCGCCGAGCATTTGCCGCGCGCCTTCGACGGCGGCTCTGGCGATCTCGCCGACGTTGCAGTCGCTGAGCATGCGGCCGGAATCGAAATCGTAATAGTAGCCCTTATCGGCGGCCGCATCGCCGCGCGAGATGATGGCCTCGACGTCGCCGTCGAGTTCGGTGCGGCGGCGATCGAGGCGGATGCCCGTGCTGCTGACAAGGACACCTTCACTCGAGGTGAGGCTGATTTGGCCGCTCAGGTTGACGTCGCGTTCCATCTCGCGGGCCAGTTTGATGTTGGCCACGGCGAGGGCCACGACGTCGCTGACCGTCATGGCGTCGATCGCCGGATCGTAGAGCCCGTCGATCTCGTCGGCCGATTCGGGCGCAGGCAGCGAAACGAAGTCGGGGTCGTCCGAGCCTTCGCGGGCCATGCCGACGGCCCGCCTCGCGGCCGCAAGGAGGCGGTCCTCCTCGTGCCCGCCGCTGGTGGCGTAGCCCATGGCCCCGTCAACGAAGACGCGGACGCTGCAGGCCTGGCTCTGACCGCTGTCGGCCTCTTTGATGGCCGTCTTCTCGAGCGCGACGCCGATGTGCCGGCCCGAGCCGACCGACACGTCGCACCACTGGGCGCCCAGCGAACGGGCCAGGTCCAGGGCCTTCTCGGCAAGCTGATAGTAGCGATCGGTTTCAGCCATCGTTGCGTTTCTCTCGTTACGCTGTCACGTTTGCTGCGGGCATGGCCGCGTCCCTCGACACTGTTCGAGGACTACGTCAAGTGTGGCCATGCCACCCCATCACTGCGGGCACGGCAGGCCGTGCCCCTACGCGCCTATGCCTCGCGGACGACGATGTCACAGACGCCGGGTGCCATGCCTGCCCCGCAGGCATGCCGGCCGGTGCATCATCCTCCGCATGCTTCTCTAAGGAGAAGCATGGCACCCCTGACTGCTCCGGGCGGCTCGCGAGCCGCCCCCCGACAGCTCCTCGGGGTGCCATGGCGGCCGTCGTGTGCCGCCATGCCGAGGCGACTATCGACAGCCCACACCGCGGGCACGGCGGGCCGTGCCTCTACGCGCTTATGCCTCCTGGCCGCCGACGACGATGTCGCGAACACGGACGTGCGGACCGCCGGCATCGGTCGGGGCCCCCTGCCCGTCTTTGCCGCAGGTGCCCGGCATCTTCATCTCGAAATCGTCGCCCACGGCGTCGATGTTCCGCAACGTGTCGAGCGTCATGCTGCTGATGCTGACGTCGCG
>JAFGPY010000276.1 GCA_016935955.1 Planctomycetota bacterium | reverse complement strand
TCAGGCGGGTGCCACTGGCAGCTTGCCTGCCAGTGTCTTCAGCTTCTCAGGCCTGCACTGGCGGACAAGCCGCCAGTGGCACCCACAAAGCATGCCCGCCGAATCTGTCACGCACCCGCCGCACGGTACCCACGCCTGTCAGAGGGAAGGTTGCCAAACAGGCCTTGCGAGGGTCATCTCCAGGCGACCTCGACAACAACCCCGGCCGGTTCATTGGGGAAATGAGCCAGGATGGTCTGATCCTGCTCGGTCCAACCGACCTCGCGCTCGTTGCCGGCACGATCTCGGGCGGTCAAGCTTGCCAGCTTCCTGCCGGCCGTGGAGAGGCGCAATAATCCAGGCGTTTCCAGCGGCCCACGGATCACCACTCGCAGCCGGCCGTGCTCGGAACGTTCTTCGATCAGGCGGTGAGTCGTGTGCAGAACCTGGGGCTTGCGGGCCTTGTCGTTTCCGGCGCCCAGAATGTCGGTCACGTCGCGGTAGATGCCGCTGGCACCGGGTTTGAGCTCGACATCGGTGACCAATGTGAACTGCGGGTCGACCACGTTGACGAATACTCCGGGCAGCTTCAGTGCTTCTCGGCCTGCCCTGGCGATGACGAACGGACCTCGCTTAACGCACAGGTAACCCGGCGTCTCCAACTCGCGCGATGAGCCGGTTTTGCTCCACGCCTGCTGGAGCAGAGGCAGGTACGTCTCCTGAACGTCATTCCACCGGCCGAACTCACGCGGGGAGGATGGCCGTCGCAACACCCATCCCTTTCCCACCTGGAATTCGCCGGCCGCCTCGACGTCTGTCAATCCAAGCTCTGCGATCAGGTGATGCAGCGGTGAAGGGTACCCTGCCTTGCGCCACCACAAGTCCGCCCCTCCAAGATCATCGGCAGGCCCTACCACCACGAGCACGCCTCCGCTCTTCACCCAGCGTGCCAGGGCCGTGTTATGCTCCGCCTCCATCGGCTTGAAGGCTTCATATGACAGCACGATGGCCTTGAAGCGAGACAGGTACTTCGGCTCGCGTGTCCGCTCAAGGAGGCATGCCGAAGCAGGCATGCCCGCTGTCACCAGCGGCATCATCAGACCGTACGCAACCTGAAGCGGCGGCGGCGGCTCTTTTTCCCACATGAGCGTGTCGGACACCGCAACACCTATCCCCTCGGCCGGGTGTACCGTCTTTGCTCTGCGCTGCAACAAGTGGGGGTTCCACGTGCCGCCCAGCGGGACATCCTGAAGAACCTGCGTGGCCGAAAGGACAATCGTCCGGAATCGCTCGGGCGCAGGAGTTCCGCCGCCCGTCGTGTGCCCCTTCACGAAAATCCGTTCGGGCCAGGGCATCACCTCATACGAGTCCACCTCCGTGAACATGAGCATCGCGGCCGTGCAGTGGATGTACCACTCCTCGAATTCGCTCCATGTGTGGTTCGGATCATCCTCGACGGGGTCTACCAGCAACCACAACTTCCGGTTTCCGCCGCCGGCCACCGCCACGAAGAAATCATAGAGACAGTACGCCGAGTCGAAGAAGGTCTTGTCGGGCGAATCGTAGTTATGCACGGCCCAGTTGACCGGCCCCGTCCAGATCTGCCCGATGTAGCCGTCCAGGCCCTTGATATCCCATGACGTTCCCAGCGGCGCGGCGAGTCTGGACGCCACATTGCTGTAGATGCTGTGGATGGGGAGAACGAAATCGACCTTGCGGCCGATTTCCCGCGAACGCCGCTGCACCGCCTTGCACAACCGCTCCTCGAGTTTCACATACAGCTCATTCTTAAGCTGGGCGGTCAGGTAGCGGGCCTCGGGCGACGAATTCTCCGCCTGCCATGGCCGGCCGTAACGTTCGACCCATATCCGGCGGAACGCCTCCTCATAGCCGGTATCCACGTGCGCCAGCGGCTCTTCCGGCAACACCGCGTCCGCCCCGGCGTTGACCGATTCAACCGCCATCTCCTCCAGGTAGCGAATCCAGCCCTCGGTCGGAAGCATGTACGGCCGGACGCCGGCGCACATTCGAACCTCGCCCTTCTCGTCGCGTTCGACCTCCTGGGGACGCGGCACTCCATCCCACTTGCCCGTCCAGTACTCGTTGGCCGCATCCGAATCGGCGAAGAACATCCGACCAACGGTGTAGCCGTGCTGCTTCCACGAGCCGATTATCTGAGCCAGCCTGGCAGGTTCCTCGCCGTGTCTGTGAACGATGACGCTGTCGACCGCCAAGGCCGTCCGCGGCTCATAGGCGGTATTGGTCTGCAGGCAGGTCTTGGCGTTCATAAACGGCCGCGTCGCCGGGGCCTGCTGTCCGAGTGCCGCCGAAGCCAAGAAACAGATGCCGAACGCCAGGGATAGAGCAAGTGCTCTCATGTCATGATTCCTCTTCAACTCGCCGTTCCCATTCTGCGTTGAGGGCACCTAGTTCTGCGCGCACCGACTCGACCTCGCTCCGCAGGGCCTTTGCGCGCTCGGCATCGCGGTAGACGGCCGGGTCGGCGAACATGGCCTCGGTTGCGGCCAGCTTCTCTTCTTGCTCGATGATCTCCTGTTCGAGCCGCCCCAGCGACCACGTGTCGAACGGCGAGGCCGGCTCGCCCGGCGACGGCGGTCTTCGCTTGACCGTCTGCCTGGCCCGCTGTTTGGCCTCACGGCGAGCCAGCCTGCGGGCCTCCTCTTCGGCTTCAAGGCGGGCCTTCTCTCGCTCGGCAACTCGCTGCTCGTAGGTCGACCAGTTGCCGATCAGCAGTTCGTATTTGCCCCGCTCCGGCAGCACGAGCAGCCGGTTCACCACGCGATCGAGAAAATAGCGATCGTGGCTGACCAGCAGAATCGACCCTTCGTACTCGATGAGCGATTCTTCGAGGGCCTCGCGGGCGGGAATATCCAGATGGTTCGTCGGCTCATCCAGGATCAACACCTGCGGGTTGTTCCACACGAGTCGGGCCAGTATTGCCCGGCTCTGCTCGCCGCCGGACAGATCGCCGACGCGCTTGTACACGTCGTCGCCCATGAAGAGAAACCGTGCGAGGAAGGAGCGGATTCTCGCCTCCAGGGGCCCGGTGGGCCGCTCGACGATGACGTCGATCACGCGGTGATCCATGTTCAGGCCGGCGTGCTCCTGGTCGTAGTAGCCGATCTCCAGATTCTCGAACAGGCGCACTTCGCCGGCATCCGGGGTGATCTGGCGCATGGCCATCTTCAGCAGCGTGCTCTTGCCGACGCCGTTGGGGCCGATGATGCCGATCTTCTCGCCGCGATAGATCTCCAGGTTGAAATCGTCGAACAAGACAACCTCGTCGTAGGCCTTGCGAACGCCGGTACACCGCAAAACCATCTCGCCCGCACGACGGCTGGGCGTAAGCCGGATGGCCATGCGCCGCTGCAGGCTCGCCGGCTTCTCGGCCACCTCGCCCTCGCGTTCGAGACGCTCGACGTGCTTGAGCCGGCCGGCCGCCTGTCGGGACCGCGATTTGTCGGCCTTGACCCGCTCGGCGTACTCGCGTTGGTGATGGAGCCATTCCTGCTGCTTGGTGTACTCCCTTTCGGCGGTCAACTGGCGCGTCAGCTTGCTCTCGGCGTAGTCAGAGTAGGCGCACGGGTATATGGTGATCCGCTTGCGATCGAGGTCGGCAATCTTGCCCACGACGCGGTCGAGCAGGTAACGATCGTGGGACACCACCACGGCCGCGCCGTCGTACTCGGCCAGGAAGTTTTCAAGGAATCGCGTCGCCTCGATGTCCAGGTGGTTGGTCGGCTCGTCGAGCAGCAACAGGTCGGCCTCCTGCAGCAACATCTGCGCCAGAGCCGCCCGGCACTTCTGGCCGCCGGACAATACCGAGATCGGCAGATCGTACGAGGCCGGGGCAAAGCCCAACCCGCCCAGGACCATCTTCACGAGCGTCTCGTACCGGTAACCGCCGGCCGATTCGAGCCGATGCTGAAGCTCCTCGTACTCGGCGAGCAGCTCTTCGTACTGATCGGTGTCGTGGTGATCGGCCAACTGCTGGGCTACGTCGGCGACCCGGCTTTCGAGCCCCTGCAGATGGTCGAAGGTCGTCGCCACCTCGGCCAGCAGCGTGTTGGACGAATCGAGCTGGGGCTCCTGAGGCAGGTAGGCGATCCGCAGGTCGCGGTTTCGGGCGATGGCGCCGATGGCCGGCTTCACTTGGCCGAGAATCAGCCGAAAGAGCGTCGTCTTGCCGGACCCGTTCGGCCCGACAAGCCCGACTTTCTCGCCGCGGTGGATCGTCCAATCCAGGCCGTCGAAGAGCACCTGCTCCTCGTAGCCAAAATGCACATCCTGGAAAGACACAATCGGCATGTCGCGATGATATTCGACGTCGTGCGGCAAAGCCAACAAGTGGAGAGAGGGTTCCCTGCTTCGCTCCTTGAGCTTCGCAGGGCGGGCGGTATTCAGCGATCAGCGATCCGTTCTCTCCCCCTCGTGGAGGGGGAGAGGTAATCTGTCGCGGTCGGAGACCGCTCCTACAGTTCTTCACCACTTCATCTCCACGCTGACGGTGTTCCCGGCCTCGGCGGTGATGGCGGCGGTCAGGGTGATCACGGCGGCGCCCTTGTCCAGCTTGGTTTCGATGAAGAGGTCGCGGTCATCGAGTTTTGCTTTGGCCGTAACCTTGGTCACACCGGACGGCAGGCCGAGGCGCAGTTCCCTCAGATCGCAGCGACCCCAGTCGAACGCGAGCGCGTTGGTCTGCGAGTTGCCGCTGCGTTTCTGCTCGAATCGCCCCCAGCCGTCGGCCGTGCTGAAGAATGAGCGGTGGTCGTCGGGAGTGATCCGCGGGTTGAACGACAGCCGCTGGGCCGGCCCGTCGTAGGCATATCCCTGGGCGGCCAGGAGCAGCGACCAACTGCTCAGCGCCCGCACGTAGTAGTCGCCGCATTCGATCTCGTTCCACGGGCTGCGCTTGGTGCCGTCGTATCGCTCGCGCGCCCCGCGGACGATGGCCAACCCCTCCTCGATCTGGCCTTCGTAGATCTTGTGGGCTGCGACCTGGTATTCGACGCCGGTCCAGCACTCGTCGCGGTAGAGGATCGGGTCTTCCGGTCGTCCACCCTTGGGCCAAGAGCCGCACAGCAAACCCTTGTCGTCGCCGTCGGCGAACTGGAGAAACCGCTGCGTGCCCTGGAAACCGTCGATCTTCCATAGCCAGTCGTGTTTGAAGATGGCCTTGAGGGCGCTGCGGACCTGCTCATTGGGGAGGATGTCCCCTAGGTTGAGCACGCAAGCCCACCACTGCCCCACCACCTGGTCCGCCCAGCAGCCCTTGCCGTAGCCGAGATTGATGTTGTCGGCGATCTGGATGTAGTACTCGCCGTCAAAGAGCTTGGCGGCCGCGTCCCGGCCCTTCTCGAACAACTGCCGGTACTTGTCGGCCGCCGGCTTGTCGCCGCAGAGCCGGGCCATCTCCTCTGCCGCACGCAGCGCCGCCAGATAGAGCGACGTGACGAAGCTGTTGTGTCCATAGATGTCGCGGTCATAGGTGTTGAACTGCGGCTGCTCCATGAGGCCATCGCCGTTCTTGTCCCAGTTCTTGATCGCGAAATCCATCGCCTTCTTGATGCGGTCCCAATATTCATCCAGGAACCGCCGATCCGGCGACTGCAGGTGCTCGCGATAGGCCTTGAGCACCGCGCCGCACTGGCCGTCGGCGACGGGAAAGGAGCTGCGGTTGGGGGTTTCTCGCGGCACGGCGACGCGATGATAGGTCCCGCCCTGCTCGATCTGCTGGAACTTCAGTTCGGTCTTGCGCATGTCTCGATCGAGCGCGGGCCAGAGCTTGGCCAGCGATTGCTCGTAGTTCCAGACGTGATTGCAGTTCATCGGGCAGCACCCGCCGCCCTCGGGCCTGCAACCCTCGAAGCCGTAGAAGGCGCCCTCTTTGGCCCAGAAACACGTGGGCGAGCG
>JAFGPY010000275.1 GCA_016935955.1 Planctomycetota bacterium | reverse complement strand
GGCCCAGCGCAGCGCCGAGGCGGCGAAGAACACGCAGCAACTGATCGACGAGAGCCAGAAGAACGCCGACGACGGCGTGAAGGTGACGGAGGACGTGACCGGTGCCTTGGAAGAGATCTCGACCGGCGTGAAGAAAGTCTCGGACCTGTTGGGTGAAGTCGCTGCGGCCAGCGACGAGCAGGCCCGCGGCATCGGCGAGATCAACGCGGCTGTGGGCCAGATGGATCAGGTGACCCAGCAGGTTGCGGCCAATGCCGAGGAGTCGGCGGCAGCCAGCGAAGAGTTGTCGGCCCAGGCCGAGCAGCTCAACCAGATCGTCGACGAACTGGCCCAGATGGTCGGCGGGTCGCGACGTCGCGGTGACGCCGTGACGGGGCAGGGCAGAGCGCGGTCGGTCAAGCGGATCGCCACGGCAAGCGCCTGCAAGTCGAAGCTGAACGCCGGGCCGTCGAAGACCTCGAAGAAGTCCAGGGCAGCGGCCCCAGCTTCCGCGGCATCGCAGCCGCCGGCAACCGCCTCTACGCATGGGGCGGACGCCGAGAAGGTCATCCCGTTGGATGAACCCGACGAGTCCGTCCTGGCCGAGTTCTGAGACGGACCCACAATAACCCCACACCCAGGCTCGCTCCTGGTCCCCAGGTCTCCCCACGGTCAGCCCGGACGGTGGGGAGACCACTTATTTGCGTGGGGATGCCATCAGCCGCACGGAGAACCTGGCCGTGCCGTGTGTATCCCACAACATGCCCGGCCCAACAGAAAACGACAAATTGTGCCTCGATTCCGGCCGCGTCCGGCTTCCCGTCGTCACTTCCGAATGCGACCTCTCAATAGTGGCAGCGGCCATGTTGCCCGGCATGGTTGCGTCGCGACCCTTTCATGGCTGGGGCGAACACCTCATGATGCAGATGGATCGCGCGTACGACACTATGACACAGGGACTGCTGGGCTATGTGGGGGATGGGACCGGGAAACTGGGACGACGACAGATGACTATGAGAGTCCGCGCTGTACGGGAGGCGGTCGCGCTGGCCGTCTTGATGGGAGCAGTGATTGGTAGTGAGTGCCTCGCCGCTGATCCTCCGCAAACAACCGATCGTGAAGCGCCGCCCGGCAAGACGGCGGCCGCGTCGCTCTGGACACGCGACACGTTGACCGACCATGGGTTCGGCCTGGGCGAGGCGCTGTCCGAGCAGGGCGTTGACGTCAGTCTGGACCTGACGCAGGTCTGCCAGACCAATGTCAACGGCGGTCTGGCCAGGCACCGCCGCTCGGGTCGCTACGCGGGAAGCTACGACCTGGGCATCGGCCTGGACCTGGAGAGACTGCTGAGTCTGCGTGGCGGGAGTCTGTTCATCGGGGCCGAAGGCAGTTGGTCGGAGGGCATCGACGCCTCGTCGATCGGCAGCCTGTTCGGAGCCAATGCGGATGCCGGCGGGGACCGCTCGATCGACGTGACGGAACTCTACTACGAGCAGCGCCTGCTGGACGAGCGGCTGATGATCCGCCTGGGCAAGGTGGACGTCAGCGGAGGTTTCGAGTGCCGCGGTTGCCCGGCGTCGTTCGACGCCAACAGTCTGGCCAACGACGAGACGACACAGTTCCTGAACGGGGCCCTGGTCAACAATCCGCAGATTCCCTTCCCGGACAACGGCCTGGGCGTGATCGTGCACGGGGAACTGGTGGAGTGGTGGTACGTCTCGGCGGGCATCGGCGACGCCGAGGCCGACGCCCGGATGAGCGGCTGGAACACGGCCTGGAGCGGTCCGGACTATTTCTTCAGCTGTTTCGAGACGGGGGTCATGCCTCGACTGCCGTCGGCCAACGGGCCGTTGCAGGGCGCCTACCGCTTGGGCCTGTGGTACGACCCGCAGCCCAAGGCTCGCTTCGACGGCAGCCGCGACAAGCGCGACGACCTGGGCCTGTACCTCAGCTGCGACCAGGTTTGCCTGCACGAGAACGACCTGGGCGACGGGCAGGGCCTGGGCGTGTTCTTCCGTTGCGGCTTCGCCGACGGCGAGGTCAACGAGATTAAGACCTTCTACAGCACGGGCCTGCAGTACCGGGGCCTGCTTCCCGGCCGGGACAGCGACGTGGCGGCCGTGGGCTTTGCCACGGGGCGGCTGACGAATTCGCCCGGCGAGGGCTTCACCAGCTCGCACGAGACGGTGCTGGAGGCCTACTACAACGTCGAGGTCACCCCCTGGTTGAGCATCAGTCCGAACGTTCAGTACATCGCCAATCCCGGCGGCGATGAGGCCGTCACGGATGACACGGTGGTGGGCGTTCGGATCCAGTTGGCGTTCTGATCGCTGCACATCCGAGGGGGCGTCCCGTGATTGCATCAGGCCGGAACCGTGGAAGCCGAAGCGACGAAACAGAAATATCTCCTACTAATCTACCGATGACGGGATTATTTTTGCCTCGCCTCAGGGGGCCTCTATCCTCCTCCAAAGCGGTCTTTCAGTGCTAGTAGCCGGGACGGTGTGCCGGCGTCGTGTTATCGCGTGTCCATGGGTGGGGAGATCACCCCATGATGAAGGTGGGCACACGTACGACACAAGCGGTGCTGACCACCTAAGCGGGGGTTGTACCGGGGAACCAGGAGAGCGACGCGCGAGGAGCAGGCATCTGTGTTGTGTCGGGGGCGGTCGCAGCGACCGTCCCGGCCGCAGTGGCGATCGGGAACCGCCGTTGTGGCCAGACCCAGCCACGGGTCATCGACGCCCGGATGCCCAAAACGGGAAGGCACCGATACTTCTTTTCCGAACTCGCGACACATTCGCCGGCAGCGTACCGCTACGTCGGTGAGCACCCCGGAAAACAACTGTCGATCGCCGTGTCGTACGGCGCCGGCTCGGAGCCGTCGCCGCTCGGACGTTAAGGCCGGTAGCACGGAGACGGTTGCACCGGGAAGCATCGAATCGTCAGTGTGAACCATGGGAGCGAGAGGAGAGTGGCAGATGAAGAACATGACCGTTGGAAAGAAGATTACGCTGGGCTTTGCCGTTGTACTCACCCTTTTGGTGGTAGTGGGCGTCGCCGGGTACGTCAGTCTCAACAAGGTCCAGACCGAGATGGCGTCGATCTGCTACCAGCTTGAGATCGCCAAGAAGGCGAACACGGTCCTCGTTGACACGCAGGACGTGCAGGCCGGATCGCTGCGCTACATCATCTACCGCGACGACAAGTACTACCAGGTCACAAGGATGAGCAGAAGAACGTCGTCGATGCGGCCAAGGCCGCACAGGAGATGATGAAGTCGGCCGAGAACAAGCAGATGGCCCAGGAGGTGATCGACAGGATCACGGACTACGGGGCCGCAAACGCGGAGTACTACGACCTGGCCCAGAAGAGGATTGCCGCAGGCAAGATCCGTTCTGCTGCGTCGGAGAAGGTACGCGATGCCATCAAGGCCGTCCTGGCAGCGCAGCATGCCGTCATCGACAAGCTCGCCAAGGACACCCCGGACGGCAAGGTGACCGATTACCAGAAGGTCCAGAATACGTTCCTGGCCCAGGAGACTCGCAACGCGTTCAACCGCGCACGCATCTGGGCCCAGAAGTACCAGATCGCCGTCGATCCGGCGGAGCAGGACACCATTGCCAAGGAATGGGTGGGCGAGATCGAGGCCACGCGAAAGGGCCTCGAAGCGTGCAAGGGCGTCTTCAAGGATCCGGAGGCCCTGAAGCACCTGAACAACGCCGTGGCCGGGCTCGACGACTATCTAGCCCAGGTCCAGACCTTTCGCGAGATCAACCGTGATCAGCGGAACGTTCAGTTGAACAAGATGAAGCCTGCCGCTGATGCTGTGCTGACCCAGGGACGCAGCGTCCGCGACGGAGTATACAAGTACATCGCCGACGTCAAGGAAGGCGCGGACGCCGCTATCGCCTTGGCCAACACGTTGATCTTGGCCGTGGGCATCGGTGCCATCGCCCTGGGCGTCGTTGCGGCGTTCTTGATCACGGTCGGCATTACGAAGGTCCTCAAGCGGATCATTGAGAGCCTGACCGACGGCGCGGAGCAGACGGCGGCCGCATCGGGCCAGGTCTCGGCCTCCAGCCAGTCGCTGGCCGAGGGCTCCAGCGAACAGGCGGCCAGCCTCGAAGAAACGTCGTCCAGCATCGAGGAGATGTCCTCGATGACCAAGCAGAATGCCGCCAACGCCAAGGAG
>JAFGPY010000274.1 GCA_016935955.1 Planctomycetota bacterium | reverse complement strand
TGTTCTGGGCCTGCGACTTCAGGGCGCTGCGGACGCTGGCCGTCAGGATGGCCGCCGGAATGCTCTTGCCCACCGTGTCGGCGATGGTGATGCCCGTGCGGCCCTGGGGCATGACGATATAGTCGTAGAAATCGCCGCTGACCTGCTTGCTCGGAATGTTGATCGCGTGCACGTCGAGCCCAGGAATCTGCGGCGGGCGGCTGGGCAGCATGCGGCTCTGGACCTCGCGGGCCAGTTGCAGCTCGTGCTCCATCTGCATCTTGGCCACGCTCTCCTGGAGCAGACGCGACCGCTCGATGACGCCGGCCGCCTGCGCCGCCACGGCCAGGAACAGACGCTCCTCCTCTTCCGTGAAATCGTGCTCCTGCCCGGTGTAGATGTGCAGCGTGCCCACGGCCTTGCCGCCGGAGACCATGCCCACGCCGAGAGAACTCACAAGACCCTCGCGCCGAGCCTCCTCCGGATAGCGGACGTTCGGGTCCGTGCCCATGTTGCGGATGCGAATGACCTCCCCGGCGAGGATGGCCTTGTCCCAGTGGCTCTCCTCGACCAGCACCGGACCCTTGCGCAGGTAGTCGCGGCTCAGGTTGTAGGCCGCCTTGATGATCAGTTCTTTGCCCGTCGGGTCCAGCAGTCGCACCGAACAGGCCTTGACCTTCATGATCTCGGCCATCGTCTTGACGATGTTGTTCAGGACCGTGTCCAGGTCCAGGCCGCTGGTCAGGAGCTTAGTGGTCTCCTCGATGACATGCAACTCTTCGAGTCGCTGGCCGAGGACGACCTGCTGGTAGCAGATGCCGGTGATGGTGTTGGCCGTCAGTTGCAGGAAGTTGATGGCCGCACGCATCTGGCTGTCGGACCAGGGCTGGATCTCCTGGGCCATGGCCCACAACTGGTCGGCGTCCACGCCCATTTCGGCGGCCAGCGCGTCGATCTGCCGGCGCTCGAACGGCTTCTCGGGCCGGTCGCCCAGGACGATCGTGCCCAGGACGCGGCCCTCCAGTTCGATCGTGGCGGCGTACTGCGTCAGGCCGGCGTGGCAGACGTACTTGGCCGGACGGCCCTTGCGGGCGGCGCGGCAGGTGGACTCCGAATTGCTCAGGCGGCAGCGCTTCTCGATCTCGGGATGCTCGCTGACGACCGCGCAGAAACGGTTCGGCTGGCTGGGACGAGTGATTCGCATGCCGTCGGCGTCACGGATGCTCACGGCCGCGCCGCACAGGGTCGAGAATCCGTCCTGGAGTTTCTGGAGCGTCTCGATGTCGACCAGGTCCACCAGTCGCCAACGGCCGCACGGTTCGCCCTCGCCGGGCGCATCGCCCCTGAGCCGCATCGACGAGGTCTGGGCGGAAGCGAGTTGCGGCGATGCTGAGACGTCTTTGTCTTTGTTCTGGTCGTTTGACATCGTATCGGTCACACACAAGCGGCCTCATTATAGCGTCTGGCCGTCGCCGTTCAACGGACAGGGCGGATTGTTGCCCTGCCGCAAGGACCTCCGGACGCCGCGGGGGCGGTCCGTGGTGGCTTGTGGGTTGGGATACGCCTGATTCCGGGGGGGCTCCAGAGGCGCAAGAAAACCGGCCGACGTCGTCGAGTGACGCCGGCCGGAGGAATCGAACCGGATGGACGGTCAGGGTATTGTCTTCTCACGCAGCAGTCGGGCCGCCTCGGCGTACTCGCTGTTCTTCTCGGCCACGGGCAGTAGGGCCTGGGCCTCGGCCGGCCGCCCAAGGAAGATTCTCAGGTAGGCCAGCAGGAACGCATGCGTCGCGCTGTCCGGCCGTTCGGCCAGGACGGTCTGGAGGGCCTTCTCGGCCGCCTGCCAGTCCTCGGCGCGATCCATCACGCTGGTCAGCCGGAACGCCGGGTCGATCTGCTCGGGCTTCTCGGTCAGCGTTCGTTGGAGGATATTGGCCGCACGGTGGAACTGGTTGCACAGCAGCCACGACCAGCCCTCGTACCGGCCGGCATCCCAGCTTCGCTGAAGGTTGAGCGTGCCCGACTGCTTGAAGGCGTCGGCGGCCTGCTCGTACGCCCCGGCGTCGAGGTCCAGCAGGCCCAACTGGTAGTACTGCTCGTCGAGTTTCCTCGGCCGCTCGGGAGACAGCAGAATCTCGGCGGCTTCCTTCGGGAACAGGTACTCCGTCGGCTGGGCGCTCTCGAAATCTCCCGTCGCCGACTCGTCCGTCCGGCGCAGCTTCATCGTGTAGCCGGCGGAGCCGTCCTCATCATCGTACGCCGGCTCCGGCGTGGCGAACCGCTGGAACTCGGGAGTCGGCTGCGTCGTCGGATCGCGCCACGATCGTTCACCGGGCGTTGCGGCGTTCGGCTGCAGCGAAAGGCCTTCCGCGTCGGGATTCAGCGCGGCGTTGCGCATGCGCGTCCACCTGTCCACCGGCGTCTCTTCGTCGGCCAGGCCCGCCTGGATCATGCTGTTGGTGGGCCGAGGCAGCGCCTGTTGGTACATCTGTTGCCGCGACAGGAGCGAAGTCGTGGAATACTCCAACGACTCGGGTGAAATCTCCGACCGTATCGAGCCCAGGTTGTACTGCGCCGGGAACTGGGCCCGGTACAACACCGGTTGCGTGCTGGCCGGAACCGAATACGTCACGCTGAACGGCGACGACGCGCCGCCAAAGGGCTGCGCCGCCACGCCGAACGGATCGGCCGAGCGAACCTGTCGCGTCATCAGCGAACTCGTGTTCGTCGTCAGGCTGCCGGGACGAAAGTACGGCTGCGCGACCCCGTACGACATGCCCGAGTTAACGTCCTGGACGCCCACCGTGTCGCGGTAGAACCGCGTCAGCGATCCGCTGAAGTAGCGGTCTTCGAGGAAATTGCGGTTGATCATCAGGGCCTTGCCGCCACGGATGTTGCCCGACCCCAGAAGACTGGAGGCCCGGGCGTAGTCCATGTTGATCGGTCGGCGGTCGTATGAACTGTACACCGGCTGGGTCGAGAGATTGATGCGCAGGTCCACCGACCGTTGGGCCGCAGCCGCCGACGCCGTGGCCACTACGAGCGCCGCCGCGACCGCGATTCGAGTCGTTTTTCCTGACATGACGCACCTCCTTGCTCGTCAGGCTGGACTGGCTAAAAGCGTCATTGGGTGCTGATTGCATCCTCCTTCATTCATCTATTGTATCGGAACTTCCGCCCCCGATCACGACCCAATCTTGGTTCCGTCGGTTTGGGCCGCCTGGGGTCCCTGTCGGCGGGAGGCCGCGGTGCGGACACCTGGGGCGCCGGCGCAACGCAATGCCCCACAGCCGCTCGCGGGGCCGTGGGGCAGGGGGTCTCTTCTCGCGTGCAGCCGGTCAGCCCAGCTTTGCGGCCTGCTCGGCCCCGATGCGAAACGCCGTCTTGTTCAGGTCGAACAGCTTGACCTTCGAAGGTTCCTTGCCGAGCATCTCCTGCATCACGGCCAGGAACCCCGCCTCGTCCATGATCTGTTTGTAGTGGTTCAGCGCCCCGGTCAGGATCATGTTGGCCACGCGGATGTCGCCCATCTCGCCGGCCAGTTGCGACGCGGGAATGCCCACCACCCGGCCGCGAGGCTTCGCCCCGTCGGTCTCGATCATCGACGAGTTCAGCAGCATCAGCCCGTCGTCGTTCAACCGCTCGGCGAAACGGTCGTACGACATCTGGTTCATCAGCACCAGGACCGTCGCTTCCTCGACGACGGGTGTGGCGATCTCGCTGTCGCTGATGACCACGTGGCAATGAGCCGTGCCTCCGCGGACCTCCGCCCCGTAGCTCGGGAAGTACGTCACGCGATGCTTCTCCATGCCCACCCGGGCCACGAACTTGCCGATCGTCAGCGCGCCCTGGCCTCCGGCCCCGGCGATCAGTATGCGTTCTTCCATTGCCGCGTCCTCTCGTGCCCCGTCGCCGTCAGGCTGCGCCGGGGGATGTCGTGTCCTTGATCACGCCCACCGGGAACACCTTCGTCAGGTGCTCCTCGATGAAGGCCGCACACTTCGGCGGCGCCATGCGCCAATGCGTCGGGCAGGGCGACAGAATCTCGACCATCGAGAAGCCCTTCTCCTGCTGCTGCACGCGGAACGCCTTCTTGATCGCGTTCTTCACGCGGCGGATTTCCTTGGGCGACGTCACCATCCGCCGCTCCAGGTATGCCACGCGCTCCAGCGGGGCCAGCAACTCGCACACCCTGAGCGGCGGCCCTTCGCCGATCAGGCTGCGGCCCTTGGGCGTTGTCGACGTCCGCTGGCCGACCAGCGTCGTCGGGGCCATCTGTCCGCCCGTCATCCCGTAGCACGTGTTGTTGATGAAGATCACGGTGATGTTCTCGCCGCGGTTGGCCACGTGGATGATTTCGTTGGTCCCGATGGCCGCCAGGTCGCCGTCGCCCTGGTAGCTGAAGACCAGCTTGTCGGGCCGCACGCGCTTGATGCCCACGGCGACCTCGGGCGTGCGGCCATGGGCCGCCTCGCACATGTCGATGTCCAGGTAGTTGTAGGCGATCACCGCGCAACCGACCGGGGCCATGCCGATCACGTTGCCGCGAATGTCCCACTCGTCGATGATCTCGCAGATCAGCCGGTGCACCACGCCGTGGCCGCAACCCGGGCAATAGTGCGTCGTCGCCGGCAGCAGCGATTTCGCGCGTCCCGCCTTCAATTTCAGTTTCGTCTCTGTCATGGATCGCTTCCTGTCACATCCGCCGCGGGGTGCCATGCTTCTGCTTGCAGAAGCATGCCGCATGCCTGCGGGGCAGACATGGCACCCTAACCATCGAGTCTTCAACGGGCCGTCAGGCCAACAGGGCCTCGATGCGTGCCTCGATGTCCGGCACTCGGGGCACCGCGCCGCCAAAGGTGTTCAGCAGGTCCACCTCCACGCGGCCATTGACCGCCAGGCGAACGTCCTCGACCATCTGGCCCCACGACATCTCGACCACCAGCATCTTGCGGACCGTCCGGGCCAGCCGCGACAGAACCTCCGTCGGGAACGGCCACAGCGTGATCGGCCGCACGAGGCCCACCTTCAGCCCGCGGGCCCGGCAGTTGGCCACGGCCGCCTTGGCCAGCCGGGCGCTCGTGCCGTAGCCCACCAGCAGCAGTTCCGCGTCGTCGGTCTGGACGGTCTCGTATCGGACTTCCTCGGTCGTCATGCGCTCGTACTTGGCGATGAGCTTCTCGTTCCACTCGACCAGTTCGTTCGGCCGGCCGCAGTAGCTGTGGATGTAGTTGCGCGGCCGTCCGCCGGCAGCGCCGGTCATGGCCCACTCCGGTTCTCCGACGGCCGGCTGGCTCATCGCCGGCAAGTCAACCGGTTCCATCATCTGGCCCACCTGCTGGTCGCTCAGCAGCAGGACCGGGTTGCGCCATTTCTCGGCCAGATGCATGCCCAGGGCCGCCAGGTCGCAGCACTCCTGGGCCGTGTGCGGCGCCAGGACCAGGCAGAAGTAATCGCCGTGCCCCCCGCCGCGCGTCGACTGCCAGTAGTCGCCCTGGGCGCAGCGGACGTCGCCGAGGCCCGGCCCGCCGCGCTGCACATTCAGGATCAGCGCCGGCAGTTCGCAGCCCGCCAGGTAGCTGATGCCTTCCTGTTTCAGGCTGACGCCCGGCGAACTGGAGGACGTCATCGGCACGGCCCCGGCCGCGGCGGCGCCGTGGCACAGGCTGATGGCCGCCAGCTCGCTCTCGGCCTGGATGAACGTGCCGTCGACTTCCGGCATGCGGCGCGACATGTACTCCGGCACATCGTTCTGCGGCGTGATCGGGTAGCCGAAGTAGAAGCGGCACCCGCCGCGCACCGCACCCTCGGCGGCCGCCTCGTTACCGGTAATCAGCACGCGTTCCGTCTTGACCATAGCTTGTTGCTCCGTCGTCGCTCGCGGCGCGGTCGTCTCGCGCGAGGTCATTCATAGACTTCGATGGCCGAGTCCGGACAGACCGTGTGGCATTGCAGGCAGCCGGTGCAGTCGATCGTCTCGACCACCTCGGCCGGCTGCACGCCGCCGGGCGTCACCTCGTCGCTCATCCGCAGGCAATGGACCGGGCAAACGGCCACACACAGGCCGCAGCCCTTGCAGTAGTGGCGAAGTATGCGAACCTCGGGCATCGCGCTGTCACTCCTTCGGTTTCACCGGCGGCGGGTGGCCGGGCATGCCGCGGGCGTAGCGCGGCGGATGGCTCCAATGGAGCTTCTCGCGCAGCGTTTCGAACCGCGACCGTTGCGGGTTCTCGATCATGACCAGTCCGTGCGGGGCGCGGGTCACGCGGACGACGTCGCCGGCCACGAGCGGCACCTGGACCTGGCCGTCGATGATGCAGGTCGACTCGCGCTCGGCCTCGGCCAGATGCATCTTCACCACCGAGTCGCTGCTGATGGCGATCGAGCGGTGCGTCAGCATGTGCGGGCAGATCGGCGTGATGACCATCGCTTCGAGGCTCCACTCGATGATCGGGCCGCCGGCCGCAAGGTTGTACGCCGTCGAGCCCGTCGGCGTGGCCAGGACGACGCCGTCGCCGTGGTATGCGGCCACGGCCTCGCCGTTGATGTCCACCGAAACGCCGATCATGCGGCGGCTGGCGCCTTGGGTGAAGACGACGTCGTTCAGGGCCGTCTCGGCCAAGTGGTGGCCGTCGCACTTCTCGATCCGTACGGCCAGCATCATCCGCTCGACGTGGCGGGCCCGGTCTTCGAGGACGGCCGCCAGGGCATCCGCCACTTCTTCCACGGAGAATCCGGCCAGGAATCCCAACCGCCCGACGTTGACCCCCAGGCACGGCACGCCGGCCGGCGCCAGGCGCCGCGAGGCCTTCAGGATCGATCCGTCGCCGCCGACCACCACGGCCAGAGCGATGTCGCCCTCGGGCAGCGGCGTCTCGCACTCCAGGTCCTGCACGACCGCTTCCGCGTGCCGCTCGATCACGGGCCGCAACTGCTCGATCGCCTCGTGGACGGTCGGCCGGGCCTGGGTTCCGATGACCAGCACGCGCTTGTCGCTCATGGTTGCACCCCGTCGCCCGTTGTCGGCTGATGCTTCCTGCTGCCGCCGGCCACCTGGCGGACCATCTCGGCCACGCCGTCGGTCGTCAGGTTGAAGCGGTCGAGCAGGCTGGCCCGCGTCGCGTGTTCCACCAGGTTGTCCGGCAGAGCGACCGAGGCCACCAGTTTGTGGGCCAGTTGCCGCGACTGGGCCAGTTCCAGGCAGGCGCTGCCGAAGCCGCCGAGCCGCGTCCCCTCCTCGAGCGTGATCGTCCAGGGCGTCTCGTCCAGCAGACGCCCGATGAGTTCCTCGTCCAGCGGCTTGCAGAACCGCGCCGAGATGACCGTCAGGTTCAGGCCCTCTGCGGCCAATCGGTCAGCGGCCTTCAGGGCCGGCTGGGCCGTCGTGCCGTAGGCCAGCAGCGTCCCGTCGCCGCCGCTTCGCAGCACGGCCGCGCGGCCAAGATGCACGGGCTCTTCCGACAGCGGTCGCTGCGGCGCCACGTCGCGCGGATAGCGGACGGCCATCGGCCGGTCCAGCGTCAGGCCTATGGCGATCATCTGCGACAATTCCGCGGCGTCGGCCGGCGCCGCCATGACGATGCCCGGCAGGCTGCGCAGATAGGCGATGTCGTAGAGCCCCTGGTGCGTGGCGCCGTCGGCGCCGACGAGTCCGGCCCGGTCGATCATCAGCAGCACCGGCAGGTTCCGGTTCAGCGACAGCTCGTGGTAGAGCTGATCGTAGGACCGTTGCAGGAACGTCGAATAGATGGCCACGGCCGGTCGCAATCCGCCGGCGGCCATTCCGGCTGCAAGGGCCACGGCGTGCGACTCGCAGATGCCCACGTCGTGGAAACGGTCGGGGAACTTCTCCTGGAACTTCGACAGTCCGGTGCCGTCGGGCATGGCCGCCGTGATGGCCACGACGCGCTCGTCCTGTTCGGCCGCGCGGATCAGGGCCTCTGCGGCCGCATCGCTCCACGACGTGCCTTCGGGCGCCTTGCGCGGGACGACCTTGCCGTTCTGTTGGCTGAAGGGCGTCGCGCTGTGGAAATCCGTCGGATTGGCTGCGGCCGGTTCGAAGCCGTGGCCCTTCTCCGTGCAGACGTGCAGCATCACCGGGCCCGAGAAGGTCTTGACGCCTTCGAGCATGCGGCAAAGTTCCTGGAGGTTGTGCCCGTTGATCGGACCCAGCACGCGGAACCCGAAGTGCTCGAACATATGGTCCGGCACGACGGCGTCCTTGATCGCTCCCTTGACGGCCGACAGCGTCGAGGCCATCTGCGTGCCGACCATCGGCAGGCTGTCGAGCACGCGGCGCATCTCGTGCCGCAACTGCTTGTACAGGTCGCTCGTGCGGGCCCGCGTGAAGGCCTGGGCCATGGCGCCGACCGTGCTCGAGATGCACATCTGGTTGTCGTTCAGGATAACGATCAGGTTGGCCTTGCAGGCTCCGGCGTGGTTCAGCCCCTCCAGGGCCATGCCGCTGGCCAGGGCCCCGTCGCCGATCACGGCCACGGTGCGGCTGTTGCGGCCGGCGGCGCGGTCGGCCAGGGCCAGGCCCAGGGCCGTCGAGACGCTGGCCCCCGCGTGCCCGGTCGTGAACCGGTCGTAGGGACTCTCGTCGCGGTTCGGGTAGCCGCTCAGGCCGCCCTCCTGGCGGATCGTGTCGAACTGCCAGGCCCGGCCGGTCAGCAGCTTGTGGGCGTAGCACTGGTGGCCCACGTCGAGCACCAGGTGGTCGTCCAGGAAATCGAACGTCCGGTGCAGGGCCAGTGTCAACTCGACCACGCCCAGGTTGCTGGCCAGGTGCCCGCCGTTGGTCGAGACGACCGTGGTGATCCGCTGGCGAATCTCGGTGGCCAGTTGCTGCAACTGGGTCCAGTTGAGCCCTCGCAGATCGGCCGGAGATTGGATCGAGTCGAGTGTCACGGTAAACGCTTCGTCGCCCCGCAGGGCGACGTGATTGGCCTCCAAGACGCTATCTCGTTTGACAGCACTATGGTACGACTTCTAGGCTTCCCGCTCCACACAAAAACGCGCCAGGTCCGCCAGCGGCCGAGCCTTGTCGCCGAACGGCTTCAGGGCCGCCAGGGCACGATCCAGTTCGCCGCGAGCCCGTCGCCGGGCCTCCGCCAGGCCGAATTGCGAAACGTACGTGCGTTTGCCCTGGGCCGCATCCTTGCCGGCCGTCTTGCCCATCTGGTCGGTCGTGCTCTGGGCATCCAGGATGTCGTCGGCGATCTGGAACGCCAGCCCCACGCTGCGCCCATAGTCGCGCAGCCGGTCCAGTTCCTCACCTGTTGCGCCGCCGATGATCGCGCCCATGGTCACGGCCCCCTCGATCATGCGGCCGGTTTTCAGGCGGTGGATCGTCTCGACGTCGAAGGTGCTCTCGGGATCGCGCTCCGCCTGCAGGTCGGCTACCTGGCCGCTGGCCATGCCGCACGCTCCGGCCGCCGAGGCCAGTTCGTGAACCAACTGTGCCTGCCGGTCGGGCGACAGAGCCTCGTTCGGCTCGCTCAGCACGACGAACGCCTCCGTCAGCAGGGCGTCGCCGGCCAGGATGGCCATGGCCTCGCCGAAGACCTTGTGGCTCGTCGGTCGACCGCGGCGCAGGTCGTCGTTGTCCATTGCCGGCAGGTCGTCGTGAATCAGGCTGTAGGTGTGAATCATCTCGATGGCGCAGGCCGCGGGCATGGCCGCCGCGTCGTCGGCCCCGAGCATCCGCGCCGTCAGCATGACCAGCGCCGGTCGGAATCGCTTGCCGCCGGCTGAGATGCTATAGCGCATGGCCTCGTAGATCGGCTCGACGCTGGCGTCCGGCGATGCGAGCAACCGTTCCAGGTGCGCCGAGACCTGGGCGGCAATCGTCTCGAGCAGGGCCGGAACGTGACTGTGACTCTCTGCCGCCATCGCGATTCCTCAATCGTCCATCTGTGATGCCAACCCACCGAGTCTACCACGCGGTCCCGCTGTCGGCAACCGTTGCCGGTCGACCATGCGTCGTCGACGCGCCGGCGAATCAACTCCTCCCCCTTGACGGGGGAGGTGCCGCCGTCAGGCGGCGGTGAGGGTGTCGCATGCCGGGAACCGACACTGAGATCGCAACGCGTCTCTTGTTCGTCACCCTCACCCGGCCCTCCGGGCCACCCTCTCCCGTCAAGGGAGAGGGGTCTCGCATGGCCACGCCACCCTATATGGTCTTACTGCTCGGGCTCGAACGGTTCGCTCTCCAGACCGTCACCCTTGGGGCGGATTTTCTCGATGCGCGTCTCGGCCTCGGCCAGTTGCTTGCGACACAGCTCGATCAGCTTGGCGCCTTCCTCGTACAGCTTCAGGCTCTTGTCCAGTTCCACGTCGCCCTTCTCCAGTCCGGCGACGATTTGTTCGAGCCGCTTGATGTTGGCCTCGAAATTCTGCTTCGGCTGCTTGGCCATGGGGACTCCTCCAGTGCCGTTGGGTTGCCTGTCTGTGCTCATTCGGTCACGCGGCTGCGAACCCGTCCGCCCTTGCCGACGATCGTGCTGAGCATGTCGCCGGCGGTCACGTCCGACGCCGCGCGGACCGTCTTGCTGGTGGCTTCGGCCAGGGTGATGCTGTAGCCGCGATCCAGGACGGCCAGCGGGCTCAGGGCCTCAAGCCGGTTGGCCAGCCGCTCGACCCGTGCGGCCACCACCTCGCCGATGCGCCGTCCGGCCGCATCGTGTCGCGCCGAAGCGGCCGCCAGTCGTGCCCGCATCCGGGCCACGCGGGCCGTCGGACGAAGGGGCATCAGCCGCCGCTCCAATTCGTGCAATTGACGCCGCCGCCCGTCCACTGCGGCCGCTGCGGCCACGTTCATGCGACCGGCCAGTTCGTCCAACCGCGACGCCGGCAGGCCGGTGATCTCTTCCGGGTAGCGGAAGAAACGATGCCCGGCGACGCGTTCCCAGCGGTGTCGCGCGGTCTGCACCGTGAAGGCGGCGGCGCGGAGCAATCGTCGCGATTGCATGGTCAGTTGCCGCAGCAATTCCTTCTGGTCGGGCACCACGATCTCCGCGGCGGCCGACGGCGTCGGAGCCCGAACGTCGGCCACGAAGTCGCAGATCGAGAAGTCCGTCTCGTGACCCACGGCGCTGACAATCGGGAGGCGGCAGGCGGCCACGGCCCGGGCCACCACCTCTTCGTTGAAGGCCCAGAGGTCTTCCATGCTCCCGCCGCCGCGACCCACGATGATGACGTCTGCGACGCCGTAGAGGCAGCGGTCGACGTCGCGCACCGCGCGGGCAATCTCCTCGGCCGCACCGTCGCCCTGTACGCGTACGGGATAGAGCAGAATGTGCAGCCCCGGCCAGCGCCGCGACAGGACGTGGATGATGTCGCGAATGGCGGCGCCCGTCGGGCTCGTCACCACGGCGACCGTCTGCGGGCTGGGCGGCAGCGGCTTCTTGCGCTCGGGGGCGAAGAGGCCTTCCTTCTCCAGCCGCTCCTTGAGCTTGCGGAACTGGATCTCCAGGGCCCCGAGGCCCACCGGCCGCAGGTGTGTCACGTAGACCTGGCACCGTCCTCCTGCCGGGTAGAAGCTCACGCGGCCGCGGACGATCGCCTCGGTGCCGTTGTCGATCGCGTCACGGACGCGCGACGCCTGGTCGCGCCACATGACGCAACTGAGTTGCGACTGGTCGTCCTTGAGATCGAAGTACAAGTGCCCGCTGGAGGCCCGCTTCAAGCCGCTGATCTGCCCGACGACCCAGACGTCCGCGAAACACGTGTCCAGCACGTCGCGAACGCCGCAGGCCAGTTGCGTCACGGTCAGCGGATGGTCGGCCGATCCGTTGGCGGTCGCAGGATCGAGCGGCGGGGCCTCATCGCGCGGCGGCTGCGGCCGATTCTCCACGGCGTCGGTTCGCTGGCGGCGCGGCGGATCGTCTCGCGGCGGCGCGACGCGGCCGGGATCGAACAGCGGCAGGTCGAGAGGTTGTTTGCGGCTCTTTCTGGCCATGGCCGAATCGTGCCCGTCGGGTGGCGACTAATCGCGATCCTGTCCGCCGTCGTCGTCGGTGGTCGGCTGGGCCTGTTCGCTCGTCGCCGCGAAGGGAATGTTGATGCGGCGAATCTGCGTCGCTCGCCCGGTCTCGGCGTCCGCCGTCACGATCGCGCCGCACAGGTGAATGTCGTTCGTGGCCACATCGAAGTAGATCGGCATGGCGGTCGTCAGGAACCGCAGGACACGCTTCTTGTCGCGGCCCAGGACGCTGTCGTACGGACCGGTCATGCCCAGGTCGCTGATGTAGGCCGTGCCCTGCGGCAGCACGCGCTCGTCGGCCGTCTGAACATGCGTGTGCGTGCCGACCACTCCCGTGACCTTCCCGTCCAGGTGCCAACCCAGGGCGATCTTGTCGCTGGTGGCCTCGGCGTGCATGTCCACGAAGATCAGTTTCGTGCGGCCCTCGATCTGTTCCAGGGCCCGGTCCACGGCGGCGAACGGACAGTCGATCGGCTTCAGGAACGTGCGGCCCTGGAGGTTGATGACGGCGGCCATGTGGCCTGCGGCCGTCTCGACGATCGTCCACCCGTGGCCGACCGCCACGTCGGGCAGGTTCGCCGGCCGCAGCAGGCGGTCCTCCGTCTCGTACAGCGGCATGGACTCTTTCTTGCGGTAGCAGTGGTCGCCCATGGTGACCACGTCGATGCCGTCCTGCCGCAACTCGCGGTAGATGGCGGGCGTGATGCCCGACCCGGCCGCGGCGTTCTCGCAGTTGGCCACCACCAGGTCAATCTGCTCGGACTCGACCAGGTCTTTCAGGATCGCCTGGAGTGCTTGGCGGCCGGGCTTGCCGACGACGTCGCCGATCAGCAGCGTGCGAAATGTCATTCATGGACTCGTTTCCAGGGGCCGCAGAGGGCCCCGCAAGAGGTCTGATTGGCGTCCACCGATTCTATGGGCCGGCAGGGCCCGTGGCAAGGGGCAATGCGAAAATCGGCCCTCCATGGGCCCTTGCGGCAGGCCTGCGACTGATTTTGCTTGACCGCTTGCTAACATACGGTAAAGTATTTACAGAGAAGTTTTTGAGGGATTTTACGCAGTCCGGAAACTGTGGGGGCAGCATGTCGGCGGCATTGTTGCCGCCGCCCAGTGATGGGGCTTCCCCGCAGCACAATGTGAGGGTGCCCGAGGCTTCGCTCCGAGGCAGGGCACGTCGCAGACGTCCGAGCATGGAAGGACCTCCGGCCCGCGGGTCGGAAAGGTCGGACCCGAGGGCAGCGCGATCGGCAGCTTGAGAACCTGAATCGAAAAACGAATGGCAGTTGTGTCTGAAGAACGGGGAAGGCCGGCACCTGTAGCAAGTCGGCCGTACCGGAGTAACTCAAAGGACACCAAAACGTTGGAACGGCGACGAGGCAATGAGCGGCTGGCCCGCTTTTCAGAGCGAGGGAGGTTTCCCGATCGTCCTATCGGGTGATGACGCGCTGTGAACCTTCGCTGTCAACGTGGTACATTCGTTTTCCTTCGGCGTTCGACGGCCACTGCGGCCGAACGCTTCCTGCCGGTCGTATCTGCGATGTTTGCCTGCCCCAGTTGTGACTCCTTTTGACGCCCGGGCCCTGGAGTTCGAAACGTGAGCGGACGCTCGCTGTCGCGCCGCCGGTTGCACGATACGTTCTCCGTGCACCGCGACTCGACCGGCGAGAAGTCCGGAAAGGGGATGCCATGAATGTGCCCATCCTGTTGGCGCAGGTCGATGCGCTTGAGATCGTTCTGATCGTTCTGG
>JAFGPY010000273.1 GCA_016935955.1 Planctomycetota bacterium | reverse complement strand
GCCGTCACCACGTTGGCCAGTCCCGTCCGGGCGCCCTCGGCCACACCGGCCGCAGACTCGATGTAGCTGGTGATCGTGCTCGTGCCGAACGTCGTGCCGACGACCGTCCCGGCAGCATCGCTGAACAAGGCCCGCCCGGCGCGCGGCAATTTACCGTCGACGAGCATTCCCGCCCGCTCGCCGACACCGATCAGCGTGCCCACCGTGTCGAACAGGTCAAGGAACAAAAAGATGAAGATGACGATTACCAGGTCCACCAGGCCTCGCGACCCAAGGCTTGAAAAGTCGAAGGCCGCGAACGTGGCCCGCCATCCCGACGGCCAGGCCCGCGTCTCGAACGTCGCCAGATCGTAAGGCAGACCGATCCAGCCGGCGCGATTCATGAGCGTCAGCCCTGCGGCAATCGCCCCCGTCAGCAGAATGCCCCAGAGCAAAGCCCCGCGGACCCGCAACGCCAACAGCACCGACATGATCGCCAGGCCCGCCAACGTCAGCAGGGCCACCGGGCTGGCCAGGTTGCCGCGGCCGACCAGCACGGCCGAGTTGTCTACTACCAGGCCGCCGTACTGAAGGCCCACGAACGCGATCAGGAACCCGATGCCCACGGCGATGGCGTACTTCAGCCCTTCGGGAATGGCGTTCATGATCGCTTGCCGCAGACCGACGAAGCTCAACAACAGGAAGACCGCGCCACTGATGAAGTTGGCGGCCAAGGCCTCCTGCCACGTGAGGCCGAATCCGCCACTGCCGGCCAGACCGCAGACCGTGAAGGCAAAGAAGACGTTGTGCCCCATGGCCGGGGCCAGGGCGAACGGGTAGTTGGCCAACAGGGCCATCAGCAGGCAGGCCACGGCCGAGCCCACGCACGTGGCCACGAAGACGCCGTCGCGGAAGTTACTGACGTCCTGCTCGTGCTTGGCCATGGCCGCATCGTACTGGCTCTGCAACTCCTGCAGATCGAGCGGCACCGCCTGCCCCGGCGCGAGGGCCGCCAGGGGTTCGGGCTTCTGCGGGGCGTGAATCGCGTTCTGCAGAATGGCCGGCTGCACGAAGATGATGTAGCTCAGCGTCAGAAACGTAACGATGCCGCCGCGGACCTCGCGTCCGACCGTCGTGCCGTTGGCCCGCAGCTTGAACAGTCGTTCCATCATGAACCGTTCCCCCAACCGTCAAGTGAGGAGTTGCCGTCCGACTTGCGCCGTCATTTTCGGACTGCCCGCGAGAGGATGCAAGGCTTTTTCCCTCTTGCCCTCAGGGTCAAATGCGGCTGTTGATTCAGTGGCGGCCATGCGCAGCCATTCGGCCCCGAGTTCACTCCCGGTCGCACCTCAGGCATGGCCTTCGCCGCTCATCCGCGTACAATGAAATCAGCGGCGCCACGAGGACCGCCCAGGGAGTCACGCGAATGGAAACCGCGCGCGTCACCTTCGAGCTTTCGGGCATTGATTGCCCGACCTGTGCCGGCAAGGTGGAGCAAGCCGTCCAGCGGCTGGACGGAGTGGTCGACGTGCAGGTCGATTTCCTGGCCTCAACGCTCTCGTTGGAATACTACCCCGAACGAACCACGCCGCAGCACGTCGCCGAACTGGTTGCCGGCCTCGGCTATCGCGTCGGCGACCGGGCCGCCGTCAGCGGGCAAGCCGTCTATCACATCGCCGAGATGGACTGCGCCGACGAGTTGCGGGTCATTGAGGCCGCACTGCACAGGACCGGCGCCGTGCGGCACATGGCCGCCAACTTCGTCGCCCGGACGCTAAGTGTCGAGTTCGACCCAGACGCCGCCAATGCAGAAACCTTGCGGCAGGCCATCGCCTCAGCCGGTTTTCCCGCAAGCATCGAAGGGGATGTCGCCCCGGCTCGGCCCGCATGGGCCACCGCACATCGCAAATGGCTTCTGGTTGGTCTGTCCGCCGCATGCTTTGCCGCAGCCCTGATGATCCATGCCGGCCGGTTGCTCCACGGGTGGTCCCTGCGACCGCTGGCCACTTTCGGCGACGACCGCCCCGTGACGACGGCCACGCTGCTTTTTGCCGCAGCCATGATCGCCGGCGGCTACCCGATCGCCCGCAGTGCGCTGCGAGCCCTGCGGCTGCGGACGTTCGACATGAACCTGCTGATGACTGTTGCCGCCGTCGGAGCAGCCTTCCTGTGGGAGTGGGCCGAGGCGGCCTCCGCCATGCTCCTGTTCTCGCTTGCCCTGCAGTTGGAGGGTTACACCATGGGCCGCGCGCGGCGAGCCGTCGAGAAGCTCATGCGACTCGCCCCGACCCGTGCCCGGCTGCGACGAGATGGCGCCCTGGTCGAGGTGCCCGCCGAACAGGTGCAACCCGGCGAGGTGGCCGTTGTCCGTCCCGGCGAGACGATCCCGACGGACGGCGTCATCGTCGAAGGACGCAGCGACGTCAACCAGGCCCCGGTCACCGGCGAATCGCGTCCTGTGTCCAAGGACCCCGGCGACGAGGTCTTTGCCGGCAGCATCAATGGCGACGGGGTCGTCGAGGTCCGGGCGACCAAGGCCTACGCCGACACGACGCTGGCCCGCATGCTGCACCTCGTGGAAGAAGCCCAGTCGAGCCGCGCGCCGTCGCAACAACTCGTCGAGCGATTCGCCCGCTGGTACACGCCGGCGGTCATCGTGGCCGCAATGATTGTCGCCACCTTGCCGCCGTTGGCGCTCGGAGCGAGTTGGCGGAGCTGGTTCTTCCGGGCCCTGGTGATGCTGGTGATCGCCTGCCCGTGCGCCCTGGTCATCTCGACGCCCGTGACGATCATCGCCGCCCTGGCCTCGGCCGCCCGTCGCGGCATTCTCATCAAGGGGGGCCTGCACGTGGAGAACCTGGGCCGCGTGCGGACCTTCCTGTTTGACAAGACCGGCACATTGACGCGCGGCCAGTTCGCGGTGGACGAAGCGGCCGCCATGAACGGTGCGACCGAGGATGACGTGCTGCGCACGGCCGGAGCGGTCGAGGCCCACAGCGAGCACGTGCTGGCCTCCGCGATCAGGCGGCACCTGCGGCAACACAGTCTCACGATCGCCGAAGGCCGCGACGCCCGGGCCATTCCCGGACGCGGGGCTATGGCCCTTGTGGACGATCAGGCCTGCTACGTCGGCAGCGGCCGACTGATGGAGGAACTGGGCATACTCGACGACCGCGGCACCGAACTACTCGAACGGCTTGAGGGCTCGGGACGAACGGCTGTCCTGGTGGCCCGCGGGCGGACGCTGCTCGGGGGCATTGCCATGACCGACTGCGTGCGAGACGAAGCGCCGGCCATGGTCCACCGATTGCGGCAACTGGGCGCAGCCGACCTAGTGATGCTGACCGGCGACAACCCCGCGACGGCCGCGACTGTGGGCGGCAAGATCGGCATGGACCACATCCATGCCCAACTCTCGCCCGAGGAGAAGGTCGAGAAGGTGCTCTTTCTGACGCGCCGTGACGGAGCCACGGCCATGGTCGGCGACGGGGTGAACGACTCGCCTGCCCTTGCGGCGGCAACGGTCGGCATCGCCATGGGCGCCGCCGGAACCGACGTAGCCCTGGAGACGGCCGACGTGGCCCTGATGACCGACCGCCTGGACCACGTGCCGGAGGCCGTCGAGCTGGGCCGCCGCACGCTGTCGGTCATCCGCCAGAATATGACCGTGGCCCTGGGCTTGAAGGCCGTCTTCTTCGCCCTGGCGCTGGCCGACATGGCCACGCTCTGGATGGCTGTCGTCGCCGACATGGGCGCCAGCCTGCTGGTGATCGCCAACGGCCTGCGGCTGCTGCGTCCCGCGCGGCACGCTCACGGCCGCAGTACAGAAGGGCCGTAACCCCCCAACATCACATGGCCACATCAGGTGACACATTCCCGCAGAACAGTTGCTCAATGTCACGCGCCGACTGAGGCGCAAGAAAAGACTCGGGGGTCGGCTTCCCTCGGTTACCGTCCCCGAGTCGTCTGGAGGCCCGCAGGGCCTCGCTCCTCAATCTCAACTCGTCATGCAGCAAAGAACGCCGTTACGCTCACAGCTACCCAAGACAGGCTACCCTGGATCCCGATAGACCTGAGGGATGAAGCCTTCCCTGTTGGCCCTGCGGCAACGGGGGCAGAAGCGGTGACCGATGTCGGTTCGGATCATGCGACCGCAGCGCAGGCACGGCAGTTCTTTCTTCGTCATCACAGGTGACCTTCTCTTCACGTCACGCTCCTTTCAGGTCAACCGGTCGCAGTTGCTCGTTCCTGTCGTCTCCTTAAAACATTATTCGCGGCATGGCGGCCAAGTGAACCGCTCCCGTCGCACCGGGCGGCCGGATCGTGCCGCAGAGGCGGCCCAACCGTCGCGCGGGCAGGCCTAAGCTATAGCCCACAGGCAACTTACGACGACGCCACGAGCCGCAGCATGAGGCTGCAAGGTTGATCCTGTGTGCGGAACATCTTGGGATTGCGCTAATTGCAGCAGGACACCTGGACAGCGGGGAGGGGCATCAGCCGATTGGTGTGACGGAGTCTATCGAACCAAAAGCACCGGCAGCGCGCTGCGTGCCAGGACGCCGGCCGTCGTGCTGCCGAGGAGCCATTCGCGGATGCGCGACTCGCCGTAAGCCCCCATGACGATGAGGTCGCATTGCCGCTCGTCGGCCTGTTCGGTGACGAGGGTCTCCTCCTCTTCGCCCACCAGCAGGACAAACTCGGAGGCCACCTTGTCGTAGGGTGCGGCCAGTTTGCGGGCTTCGTCGAGCACGGCCTCGAAGCGTTGCCGCTCACGTTCGTCGGGCGCCACGGTGACCACGGTCATGGGCAGTTCGATGCTCGATGCCAGATCGCAGGCCACTCGCAAGGCACGGTTGGCGTAGCTGCTGGCGTCGTAGGCCACCAGCAATCGGCTCAGTGGATGGAACACGTTCGGCGTGACCAGCACCGGTCGCTGGCTGCGATGAAGGACCTTCTGCACGGTGCTGCCCAGTTCGCCGTCTTCCCATTCACCGTGCTCGCCCTGGCGGCCCAGGCACAACAGGTCGACCGTGCGGGCCATCTCAAGGATGACGTCGCGAACGATGCCCTCGCGAACCTGATAGTCGACCTTGAGCGACGAGTCTTTGAATACGTCGCGCGCTTCGGCCATGACGCGATCGGCTTGTTGTTTGACGCTGCGGACGAGGTCCTCGTAGAAGGCCGGATAGGCGGCGCTGGGCGCCATGCCGACGGGGCCGTAGTAACCGGTCATCAACGGGCCCTGAGTCAGGCGAAGGTCTTCGACAAACAGCACGGTGACGCACAGCTTCATGCGGTCGGCCCAGTAGCGGGCGTAGTCCAAGGCCACTTTGCCGCAAGGCGACCCGTCGGTGCAGACCATCATGCTGCGAATCATCGGCGACCCTCCGATAGGCAAACGCGTGCGTGCGAGCGTCCTTACTTGGCGCTGGTGACGCGGACGGCCAGAATCATGGTCTTGTCGTCAACCTGCGGACCTCCGAGCAGGAAGAACTTGTTCTTGCGAACCTTCGCCCCGACGGGACCCAGCACGCCGACCTCTTTGCTGCCCGAGTCTCCGGCGACTATGCGAACCACGTTCAGGGCAAGCTCGATCTTCGGCGACTCGGACTCGGACATCTCGGCGTCGTCGTACTTGGCCTTGAGGAAGTAGTCGGCGGCCAGTCCGCAGGACTGTTCCTGCTTATGTTTGATCTTCATGCTGGTGGTTCGCTGCAGGGCGAACTGGTTGAACCGTTTGCCGAACTTGGAGCGCAGCAGTTCGGCCAGCTCCTTGAGCGAAGGATCTTCCTGGGCCTTCTCGCCCTTGGCGGCCATGATGACGAAGACCTGCAGTTCGACCGTCTTCGGCGGCTCGACCTCCTTCTTTCCGCTGCTATCCTGGGCGATCATGGCCGACGGCATGACAGAAAGGGCCGTCGCCACGGCAATAGCCGCAAGCAGACGGCCACAGAGCGTTGCTCGACGTTCGATCATTGAACCGGTTCCTCCTGATGGTCCGCGGCCTCCGCGGGAGAATAATCCACCCAGACGATCTGAACGTAGGTCTCGTCGTCAACTTTCAGCGTATCGACGAAACCGGCCGAATCGGTCTCGAAATTGAACTCGACCTCGCCGTAGGTTGCCAGTTGCCTCGTGTGGATAATCGGCTGCACACTGAGGATGACCATGGCCACGATGGCGACCGCCGCCGCCAGACCGGCGGCATGGGCCCAGAAGCCCGCCCACGATCGCCGGCTCGTCTGCGGCAAATGAAGCGGGCGACGATCCTGCCGGGCGGTCAGACGAACAGCCCGCGAGCGTTCGCCCGCGGCTGCAGGTGCGACCCTTGACGAAGCGGCTACGACCGCCGGCCGCGGTTCGGCCAGCAGTTCGATGGTTGACGGTTCCTCTTCCTCGGCGACGAACTCGTCGTCGGCCGTCAGGTCGGTCAGCGTTTCGAGCGAGACGCGTTTGGACTCCTGCGGCAGGCGATCCTGGATGCGCGTCCAGACCCCCTTCCAGGCCTCGTCGCTCGGGGTCTCCACGGGATAAGTGGCATAGGCCTGAACGGCGGCTTTCTGCTGCTCGAGCTTCTCGCGCAGCTCGGGCCGCCGCGACAACTCGCGATCGACGCGCTGCCGCGCTTCGGCCGACAGTTGCCCGTCGACGTATCCCGCAAGAAGAACCTCGAACTGCTCATCGGTCACTTCAGTGGTCCTCACTGTCGGCCGTCGGGCCGCCCTGCGACTCGGACAGAATCTGCTGCAGCTTCTGCCTGGCGTAATAGATGCGGCTCATCACGGTGCCGATGCTGATGTTCAGAATCTCGGCGATCTCGCGGTAGCTGACCCCCTCGACGGCAAAGAGCACGAACGCCGTGCGGTTGGTCTCGGGAATCTGGGCCAGGGCCTCGTCGATCTTCTGCTTGAGCTCCTTCAATTCGGCCGGTCGCGACGGCTCGCGATCGTCGCTGCTGGTGCTCGGTATCTGCGGCGGCTCGTCGCTGTCCAGCGTTGTTGCCTTACGGACGGCCCGGCTCCGACGCAGGTCGAGGCTGCAATTCGTGACGATCCGATAGAACCAGGTCTTGAAGCTGGCGCCGCCCCGAAATGCCTGCAGCCCCGCAAAAGCCTTGGTGAACGCCTCCTGCACCGCGTCCAGCGCGTCCTCGTTGTTGCCCAGCAGCCGGTAGGCGATCTGGTAGGCCGTCTGGCGGTACTTCTCGAACAGCCGCCCGAACGCCTCGCGGCGGCCCTCCTGGGCCTGGCTCACCAGCCGGGCGTCCTCGCTGTGCACCTCGCCGACCTGGCTGGCTACGCGCTGCATGGCTTCGCTGACGCGACGGGGCGCCGGCCGACCGGTCTCGGATGCCTCGGGGTTGGACTGGTGGCTGCTTTCCATCACCTTAGACGCCCTGGGGGCGTACCTATTCAGACCCAATATGGCCCCATTGCCCCATCCCACCGTAGACTGGAGACAACAGAACCTACAGGATTGTAGCAGCCTGCCCCGTTCAGTTCAACTGCGCAGCCGTTCAAGGGGTGCATTAACGTTTCGGGGAAGCAGGGGCGCTCGCGCCCCTGCCACACTCATATCCCTTACTCTCTACTCGCCGATCACCAGCTTGGCGCACGTGCGGACGTCGCCCCAGTACTCGAAGTTCGGCTTGTGCGGGAACAGCAGCACCTGCTTGGCCGCCCAGCCCGAGTTCTTCAGGTTCGCCGTCTTGTCCACGTCGGTCAGCGACAGCAGGAAGCCCATCGCTCCGCCCGGTTGCACGTTCAGATCCGACAGCGGTGCGCTGCCCTCGAACACGTAACCCGTCTCCGTGCGGCGGCAAGTGTAAGCGAAGCCCGCCCCGCCCTTGCCCGAGGTCTCGGCCTTGTCGATCGGCAACGCGATAGACCACGACAGGTTGCCACCCAGGCCACCGGGCGACTTCCAGTCCAGGTACTTGCCGTCGGTGCTCAGCCGCACCGAGCAACTGTCGCTACGGTCGAACGAGCGGCCGCGAAGCTCCTCGCTGTAGGCCGCAAGCACCGAATCCTTCACCTCGATGCCGACATAGAGCTTCTGGCCGTCGTTGGCCAGACGCACGCGGGCCGACAGATCGTCCGGTCCCTGCCAACTGTTCGGGAAATACAGGTGCCCGGCGATGAACCGCCCGTCATCAGCCGCATAGTCCGAGGCCTCCTTCGGCCAGGCGTCCAGATTGCCGTCCATGGGCGGCGCGGAAGCAATCTTCGGCGCGTTGATGACCTCGGGGTCGAGGATGTCCTTGCGAAGCTGCATCTCATTGACCAGCCCCGCCCCAAGCGCGATGTCGGCCGCACAGAGACGCCCTGCCGCCACGAGCTTGCCGGCCTCAATCGCGACCTTGGCGTAAGCTTCCGGCACGGCCGCCGCATCCAGAGCCCTGACCTCGCCGCAAAGCTTCTCGAAACCCGCAATCTTCGCCGCGATCCACTTGCGGTACTCCTCGCACAGCTTACCCTCCACCTTCGGCGACCCCGACTTCTCGTCGCTCAGGGCCACCAGCTCATACGGCGGCAGGTCCACCGTACGGCCGTCCACAGTCACCTGCGATGCGAACGGAATCAAGCTGACAACCGAAACGTAGCGCTTGCCCTCGTACTCGACCCAGCGGACGCGAACCGTGTCGACCGGAAGGTCGGCCACGTCCTGCATCACCACCGGCGGCAGGCTGCGCAGGGCCTTCGTGAAGCGGCGAATGTGCTGCTCGTGGCCGAAGTATTTGTTGTTCCACGACCCCGACATGATCGCCAGGCGGTCGCGCAGGCCGATGGTCCGCGCGAACGTCGCCAGCGACAAGGGCGACGGGGCGTTGGCGTCCGGCGCCACCCACAGCTTCTGGGCCCAGAAGTTCACCTCCGGATGCAGGCCGAACCAACCCTCGCTGTGCGTGTTCCAGATGGCCGCATAGGGACTGTCCACCAGGTCGCTTCGCCGCTGGCTGTTGTCGAGATCGTAGTAGACCATGGCCCGCGGATCCTGGTCGTAGAGGTCGAAAATCTTGTGGTCGTCAGGCTGGAGCTGCTCCCAGACGGTCAGCCCCGGCACCGTCTTCATCTCGGCCGGATCGTGGCTCCAGGCTTTCCACGCCACCAGGGCTTGGTCGCCCAGCCAGTCGGACCACGGCTTGCCGCTCGTCTCCCAGCCGGTCACCACGTCGTTCATCGTCGGTGTCTTGCCGCCGGGGAGTTCCTTGCCGTCGAAGTACTCGATGTGCAGCCCACGGCCGCCGAGGTAGGTGATGACTTCGAGGTCCGGATTGCGGGCCTTGATGTGGGCGACCACATCGTCCAGCACGCCGGTCTGCCGCAGGCGGTCGTAGAACTGGATGCCGTACATGCCGCCCAGGGCAATGCCGCGAAGCGACTTGAACTTGCTGTAGCGGTCCAGGAACTCGTCGAAGCCTTTCAGCAGCGCCGCCTTCAGTTCCTCTTTCTCCATACCGAGGTAGCCCTTGCCGCCCATCTTGAAATCGCCCTCGGGGCCGAAGCTGGCGATCAGACCGAATCCGCCGCGAGCGTCCATGGCCGCCAGCACTTTGTCCAAGTGATCGGGTTGGCCGCCGCTGCGGTCCCAGGACGGAATCGTGCACCAGAAGCCCCACGAGTTGTTGGCCACCACGACCCAGCTCAGTTCGTTGACGCCCACGTACTCGCAGTAGTCGAGCATGTGCTCGATGGCGTTCGGGCTGCGGAACCCGAAGTGGAAACTCGTCGGCAGGAAGGCGAACGAGTTGAAGTGGCCGAAACGTCGCTGCCGGTCCGGCGCGGGGGCCTCGACCTGTAGCTTGGGTAGCGGTTTCTCAATGGCATAGACCCAGATGCGGCTCGCGGCGGCAGGATGGCCGTAGCGCGAGAAGTTGCCCACGATCACCGCCGGTTCGGCCTCCTGCGGATACATGATGAACGTGTGGTACTGCATCGTGTTCGACAGCGGCAGCGGGTTGCCCGTGTAGGCGATCGTCTCCAGGCTCCAGTCGATGTTGGCATTGCCCGACAGCAGCGACTCGTGCGTACAGAAGTTGATCGTCCGCACGGCGTCGTCCGGGTACTCCCAGACGACCAGCACCGGCTTGTCCTTGCCCGCCGTCTTGAACTTGTAGGCGAAGAAGGCGTGCCGATGCGCCGCCGTCTGGCGGTACCGGCCCGCCGGACCGTCCACCACCGATGACGTGCCCTGGTCCTTGAAGGCATGCTCGTCGTCCGCCTTCGTGCAATCGATCGTGTCGATCAGACGCACGTCCAGATCCATGCTCTCCTTGATGGCCTCGGGACTGGTCAGCGGCTGACCGGCAACCGCGGATGCGGCACAGCCTCCGAGCAGTACGACTACCACACACACCGGCAGATATGCGCGTCTCATGGCGGGCCTCCGAACAGAATGGGATGCAAGTCGTCAGTCACGTCACCGGGCAAACATTACGTCACTTCTCCAGCACGACCTCCGCGCTGTTGCGGACGTCGTTCCACGACTGGAAGTTCACCTTGTGCGGTACGAAGAGCGATTGCTTGCGGCTCCAGGTGTGCATCGACACGTTAGGCGTCTTGTCCAGATCGCCCACCTCCAGCAGCAGACCGAACGCCTCGCCCGGCTTCACACCGAACTCGCTCAGCGGCGCCGAGCCTTCGACCACGTAGCCCCCGGCCGTGCGCCGGCAGGTGTACTGGAACCCACCCGCGCCTTTGCCGTTCGTCTCTTTTCCGTCGAACGGCAGGTTGACCGACCAGCGAATGTTGCTGGCCAGGCCTGCGGGCTTAGTCCAATCCTTGTACGCCCCGTCGGTGCTCACGCGGAGCGTGCAGTTGTCGCTGCGTTTGACTTTCTCGTTGCGGCGGTTCGTCTCCTCGTAGCTGGCCACGACGTCGTCGCGGACCTCGATGCCCACGTAGAGGTTCTGCCCGTCGTGCGCCAGCCGCACACGGGCCGACAGGTCGGCCGGTCCCGTCCAACTGTTGACGAAGTAGACGTGGCCAAGCAGGTAGTCGCTCGTGTCGGCCACCAGGTCCGAAGCCTGCTTCGGCCAGGCGTCCAGATCACCGTTCATGGGCGGCGCGGCCTCGATCTTCGGCGCCGTCATCTGCGGCCGCTGGATGATGTCCTTGCGCAGTTGCAGCTCGCCGCCCAGCCCGTAGCCCAGGGCCACATCGGCCGCATAGGGCTGCCCGTTATCGAGCAACTGCCGGGCCCGCGCCGCCACCTCGGCGTAGACCTTCGGCGCCGCCTTGGCGTCCAGCGCCGCCACCTCGGCCCGCAGCGTCTCATAGGCGTCCAGCCGCCCTTTGACCCACGCCACGTACGGCTCGCAGACCGCCACGCTCGCCTGCGGCGCGCCCGACTTGTCGTCCTTCAGCACCACCAGTTCGAACGGCTTCAGGGCGACCGCCTTGCCGTCGATCGTAGCCTGCGAGGCGAACGGAATTGTGCTGACGACGGAGATGTACCGCTTGCCCTTATACTCGACCCATCGGACGCGGGCCGTGTCGCTGCCCTCGTCCAAGGACACGTCCTTCATCACCACCGGCGGCAGGCTGCGGTAGGCTCGCGCAAACCGCCGCATGCGGTCGTCGAGCCCGAAGTACTTCACGCTCCAGGCCCCGGCCGTAATCGACAGCCGGTCGCCCTGGGCCATGACCTGCGTCCACGGCGAAATCGCGAACTCGCCCGCCGGGTTGAAGTCCGGTCCGGTCCACGGCTTGGTGTACCAGAAGTTCAGGTCTTCATGCAGGCCGATGTGCCCCTCGGTGAACGTGTCGAAGATGGCCGCATAGGGCGTCGCCACGGCGTCGCTCAACGGCTGACAACGGAACGTGTCGTAGTAGATGGCCTGCCGCGGCTCGTTCGTGTAGAGAGCGTGCAGCCGGTGATCGTTCGGATGGAACATCTGGTACACCGCCAGACCGTCCACCTTCTTCAGTTCCGCCGGGTCGTGCTTCCATGCCTTGTAGTTCTGGTGGACCATCGAGGCCAGGAACTTCGGCCAGTCGGGGCCCGTCTGCTCCCAGCGACTGATGATTTCGCCGCTGGTGGGCATGCCCTGCCTGCCCGAGAATTGCGGCGTCTGCAGACGCCAGTTGCCCACGTAAGTCAGCACCTCGAAGTCCGGACGCCGCGTCTTGATGTGGGCCACGACATCGGCCAGCATCTTCTTGGCCTGAAGCGTGTCCAGGAAACCGATCGTCTCCATGCTGCCCAGGGCGATGCCTTTCAGGGACTTGTACTTGCCGTAACGGTCAATGAACTCATCGAAGCCCTTGAGGATCACCGCCTTGGCCTTCTCGGGCTCCATGTCGCGGACCTTCGTGCCACCGGCGATCACGTCGCCGTACATGCCGTCGGCCACCACGCCGGCGATCAGCCCCACGCCGCCCTTGGCGTCCATCTGCCGCAGGACGTCGTCCAGGTAGCCCTTGTCGTCCGGGCAGTCCCAGGACGGAATCGTGCACATCTGGCCCCAGCCCTGGTTAGCGTAGACCTCCATTGTTGCCCGGTTGGCGCCGATCAGCTTCAGGTAGTCGCACATGTGCTCGATCGACTGCTTGCTCTGCCAGCCGAAGTTGTCGCGCTTGGCCAGAAACGCCAGGCAGAAGAACGCATCGAGCGTCCGCTGGTTGTCGGGATCGGGAGCGTCCACGTCCAGGGCCGGCATCTCGTCAATTGCGTAGACCCAGATGCGGCTGGCGGCCCCCGCGCCGCCGTCATGGGCAAAGTTCAGCGTGATCAACGGAGACCAGTCGTCCTGCGGCCACGAAACGAGCGTGAAGTACTGCATCGCGTTCGTCGTCGGCAGCGCCCCGCCTGTGTAGACGCCCGTCTCCTGACTGAAGGAGGTGTGCGGCGTTTTGGCCCGCATCGAATCGTGCGTCATGTAGCTGATGATCCGGTCCGCGTCGTCCGGGTACTCAATCACGAGCAGCACCGGCTTGTCGCGACCCGCCGTACGAAAAGCGTACGAGAAAAAGGCGTGACGGTGCGAGGCCGTGATCCGGTACTTGCCGGCCGGCCCCGTGACGACCTTCGACGTGCCCTGGTCGAGGAAATCGTGCGGGTCGTCGGGATTCGTGCAGTCGATGAAGTCGATCAGCTTCATCGTCAGCCCCAGGTCCAGATCGGCCGGAAGCTTGGGAGCTTCGGCGACGACCTTCGCCAGTTGCTCGTCGGGAACGGCCTTGGGCGTCTTGGCCGTCGCTTGTCCCGCCATTGCAGCCAGAATCGTCACACAGCAAAGAAGACATGCCGAACGCGTCATAGTTGGTTCCTCCACGTGCTCTGCAGACAACGGTTCTTGGGAGTAAGTCAGCTCACAGACACAGACATGAACACCCGCACGCCGGCTCGGTGTCGCGTCAAAGAGACATGATTCAGCAACGCCGCAACACAGCTTACACTTCGTCGTCCTCGCCGGCAATCTCGTTTCCCGCATCCTCGGTTGCCGCACCGCCGCACTTCATGATTTCGTCCATGACGACCGTGGCGTAGGTTCCCGCGGGTAGTGCGAATTTCACACGAATGCCTCTGGACGTTTCCTCCACCTCGGCGCCGACCAGCGGCACACGCATCGGCCGCCGCCCGCCGCGCAGCGTCTTGTTGCGGGCCAGCACCTGCTCGCTCAGTCCCGACGCGGCCAGCACCTCGCGTTCGATCTCTCCCGGCCGGCCGAGGGGCGACTTCATACGTCCGCCGAACAGCGGCCCCGATGGGCTGATCTCCAAGCGGTCCGCCCGCAACTGCTCGGCTTCCACATCCTCCACGGTGAACACCGCGCCGCGGTCGTGCAGCCAAGCCAGGTCGCCGACCATCAGGCGTCCGAGTTCGGGCATGCGTTGGGCCACGACCTCGTTGAACAGGGCCGACTGCCAAGCCGAAACGAAGAATCGGCGCATGTTCTTCGGCATGGCCCGGGCCGCGCGGCCGAAGTCGCCCCGCGTGCGAATCAGCGTGTCGAGGACGGCGATGTGCTCGCGGTGGCCCGACGGCAGCACCGCCCGGGCGCCCTGGTACCGCCCCGCGTCGTACAGCTTGCGGAATTGCCGCCCCTTGGGCGGATCGTTCTCCGACGGACGGCCCAGCAGCACGTCGCAGACCTCCCGCCACTGGCCGGCCACAATCGCGCGGCCGACCAGGTGCGAATCGCCCCGCAGGCCGAACCGCTGGTGACCGAACAGGTTGGGCACCCCCACCTCGCAGAGTCGATCGACAACAGCCCGCACCCTTGCGGCCGCATCCGGCGGCACGTCGCGAATGGTAATGGCGAATTCGTTGCCGCGCAGATGTCCGATCTTCAGCTTGTTGCCGTGCCGCGAGACTCGAAGCACCCGCCAGCCGTCGCCCGAGAGTCCCTCCAGACGACCGTCGTCCACGTGCTCAATGCTCACCCATTGCCGCGTGACCGCCCGGGCGTCCTTCAGTCCGGCCGTGCCGAAATCGCGAGCGTCGCGGCCCAGTGTGCGGGCCAGCCGGTGGACCATCTCCATGGTGGCGATACCGCGCTTCTCGATCCACAGGTAGCTGTGCGTGCCCTGCCCCGAAGGTTCATAGAGGGGGAGTTCCGTCACCTCGAAATCGTCCATTCCCGCGCGCAGCCGCCCGCCCGTCCCCGGCAGGTCATCGGTCAGTCGCGGCATCGGCGGCAGGTGATTCAGTCCGTCACTCAAGTCGACTCCTCGTTCACATTGCGCACGGTCAAAGCCCATCACGGACCATCAAGTGTAGCAGGCCGCCGTGCCCAACGCACCTGCAAACTGCCAGTGCCGGCGCTGCTGGTGCTCTACATCGCCAATGAGATGCTGGGGCTGGTGACGCGGGCCATTGAGAACAGGCAGAGCCAAGTCACGCACGAACAGGTGGATGCGGTACCGTCGCGGACGGATGCAAAGTGGCAAGAGGCGGTGAGTGGCTGAGACGTACAGGGTGGCGAGCCACGGGGCACGCTAGATGCCTTGTTCGTCGTGCGGATACTCTCCTGTCGCGTTGCCCTGTGGCTCATCCCATTCGTCGTCGAAGCCAATGCGAATCCTGGACAGAGCCTCGTCCGTTGGCATGTTGTCTCGTTGGCTGAACAAAATGGCGCCGTGCCTCGCCAGTTGTGCCACCATGAATCCGAAGCCCTCTGGGCCGCCTTTCAGGTGGGGATGAATGGTGACATGCTGCTTTCCTCCGGCGGCCCAAAGCCGAAGTATCTCAAACGACTTGGGGTCCTTGCAGGCTGCGGGCGGAATGTCGAGTTGATGTTCGTCTACGGACATGTCATGCCTCCTGGGTATGCGGTAAAACGAATCTAAGGAAAGTCCATGCCATCCACAACTAGAGCACTTCACGATTGAGTGTAGCCACAAGACATAAACCAGCCCAACGCATCGGAGGCCGTAACGGTTTCCAAGGCGGCGGCG
>JAFGPY010000272.1 GCA_016935955.1 Planctomycetota bacterium | reverse complement strand
TGTTGTCGACCGGGCGATCGTACTCGGCGGCCCACTGGCCCATCGGCACCGGCGGCAACTCAGCCCGGTCGTACATGTGGAAGTACTCGCTCGGCGGATCGTTCGGCGGATGCGGCCGGTGGAACGAGACGTTCAGGAAGAACGGCCGCGTCGGGTCGCGGCGCTTCAGGAACTCGATCGACCGCGTCACGGTCCAGGCGTTGACGTGCAGGTGCTCGGGCAGCGGGCTCGGCCGGGCGGCCCAACTGTTCGAGTCCAGCCCGTGGACGTTCTCGTCCCACGGGCCGCCGGGCTGCACCGACAGCCACGCGTAGTAATCGTTCACGTAGTCGCGGTCGTGGTTCTGCAGGCACTCGTACGACTCGATGGAGTGAAACCCCAAGCCGATCCGCTGCGGGTAGAAATGCGTCTTGCCCACGCAATGGCACTGGTACCTGCCGCGGCCCAGTTCGCCCATCAACGTCGTCTCGTAGCGCCACGGCACGCAGTCCTCGTAGCCGATGCGGCCGTTGGTCGACGGCGTGGTGCCGGTCATCAGGCAGGCCCGCGCCCCGATGCACGACGGGCACGCGGCATAGGCCCGCGTGAAGACCACGCCCTGGCGGCCCATCATGTCGAGCACCGGCGTCTCGACCACCGGGTGCCCGGTCAGCGACAGGCAATCGCCTCGCCACTGGTCCGTGAGCACGAAAAGGATGTTCGGCTGTCGCGGCGCGGCAGTGGCCATGTGCGGCTCCTATCGGAAGATCGTGCGCATCCGCGGCGGCTCGTCGAAGCGGTCGCGGTAGACGCCCGGATTGTAGAGCGAGAATTCGAGCGGGTGCTGGTACTCCCACGGCCCGCCGCGCTCGAGAATCTCGACCAGCTTGTTGATCTGTTTCTGCGACTTGAACTTGCCGATAGCCTTCAGCTTGCGCTTCATGGCCGCTGCCGGGGCATAAATGCGCAGCCTCGGCGGCGAGGGGAAGTTGCAGTAGACCGCCAGCTCGTGGATGTAGGGCACGGCCGTCAGCGGCTCGCCCAGCTCCGGCCAGATGGCGCCCATGGCGTGGAAGCAACTGATGAGCATCTCGCTGTGCACGATGCGATGGTCGGGATGCAGGTCGGCCACGGTCGGCAGGAAGACCTGGTTGGGCCGCACCTTCCGCAGCAGTTCCGTGAACGTGTGCTGCATGCCGGTGTAGCCGTGGCTCTGCACGGCATCGTCCTGGGTGGCGAGGCGACGACCGCTGTAGCGCGACAACTGGCAGTCGGGGAAGCCGAGCCAGTGGATGTTTTCCTTCGGTACGCCCAGCAGCGTGTAGGCGGCGAACGTCTCGCGGCGGCGAATGTCGCTGATGGAGTCCTTCTCCTCCATCGTGCAGTAGCCCTGCGAGCCGTCGGTCACCACCGCCACGTGCACCGGCACGCCGTCGGCCACCGCCGCCTGGATCATCAGTGCGCCGCCGATCGCCACGTCGTCGTCGTGCGGACTGACAAACAGGAACCGCTCCTCCTGGGCTTTCCAGTGCCGGGACACCGACGCCAGCGTCGGGCCGACGCGCCGTTCGGCTTCCACCAGTCGCACGAATTCAAAACTATCGCTTTTCTTGGCCATTGCGAAGTCCCCTCAGATTATCCGGTTGCCTGAATGCTGTTGCCGCCCGCGCCTTGCCCTCACGCGTGCGGCCGGAACCTGCGATTCTAAACCCACGCCGTTCGGTGTCAAAAGAAAACGTCGGGGAAGAGGTGGGCGGGTGCACCACAACAACGTGGCATGGTGGCACGAAGACCCAACTCCTCCCCCTTCCAGGGGGAGGTGCCGCCACAGGCGGCGGAGAGGGTCTCGCGCAGAAGACTCACCGAATATGCACCGTCTTCTCTGCTCGCCCCTCACCCGGCCTTCGGCCGACCTCTCCCCCAACGGGGGAGAGGGGTTCACGGCCCTCTGACTCCGTGAGTGCCACTAAGAGCCTATCCGGATGACCCGTCGTCGGCCCAAGGTCGAGCGAGAGGACCGGGTGCAAGGCACGCCGAGGAGGCGTATTGGCGGAGAAATACGGAGACGAGGCGTAACGCAGCACCCGGGTCTTGCAGCCGACCGACGCCAAAGGGGTAATCCGGATAGGCTCTAAACTGAGGTGCACCCAGGTGGGGCGGGGGGCGGAGGCTCCCGGCACAGGACTCGCGTCTTTTTCACGAAACGCGACGGCTCTGGATGCGTCTAAATCATAAAGAGCCGACTGTGCCACGCCCACTGACATGAATGTGCACCCTATGAACTTCACACAAGGGCTTTTCCTCTTTCTGGCAATCGTCCTGTTGCCGCTCGGGTCATTTGCCGACCCAGGGTCGGAGGCGACGCTGGACGCCGAGTCGCCTGGGCCGGTGTCGGTGGTGATCGTGCCTCCGGCCGGCCCCGAAGCGCTGCTGGTTCTCAGCGACCGCTTGGCCGAGGAAATGGGCCGCAACGAGTCCCTCCGGGTGGTGGACCGGACCCAAATCGAACGCATCCTGGCGGAGAAGGTGACGGCCGGCGACTCTGTCAAGCCCGTTCAGTCCTTCGATCTCATGCTGCGCCTGCGGATACTCCCGGCGAGCACGCCGCCCAGGTTGGCCCTGGAACTCATCGACCTGTCCACCGGCAGCGTCTGCGGCGCGAAGGAGTCCCCCTGGTCGGAGCAGATCGACCAGCGCCAGGTGGCCGAGATGGCCGAGTTCTGCCAGACTGTGGCGGCCGAGGTGGCCCGCGGCAGGCAGCGGCGGCTTCGCGTCCGCCTGCTCGGAATCGGCAACCCGGAGCACCGGTTGCGCCTCCAGCCGATGGCGGACCAACTGGCGAGTATCGTGGAAGCGGTTGCCGACCGGTCGCCTCGCTGCCGGATGGTGCAACACCTCGAAGCCCTGACCGCCAAGGAGGAATCGCTCCTGCTCTATGCGGGGCTCGGTCGCATCCCCGGCGGCCGGGAGTTTGTGCCCCAGGCCGACGTGACCCTCGAAGGAACCCTCCGCGAGACGGACATCGTCGGCAAGACGTTCGACGAAACGCCCCTGGAGATATCCTGGTGGCTTGCCTCGCGCGGCCGGCCTCCCGGAGAGCCCGTGACGCTTACCGCGACGGTCGGAGAATGGCCGTCGTTGGCCCGGCAATTCGGCGAGCGGTTGGCGACCCAATTGGGCGAGACCTCTCCCGTGCCCTTCGGCGACACGGCCGTCGAGATGGTTCACCGACGCCAACAGGCCGAGGCCGAGATTGCGGCCGCCCGCAAGGGGCTGGAGGCCATCTGGGCGGGGGGCTCGGCGGCATTCGGCGGGCAGTTGACCACCAGCGAGGGCAGTTTCAAGGTCCATCCGGCCTACGCCCGGCTGGCCGTGGCAGCCAAACTCGACCCGACCTGCGAGGAAGCGGCCTACCTGTTGGCCAGGCACAGCGCCACCGGAACCTACCGGGAAAGGTCCCCGCAGTCCGACGCCTGGGCCATGAAAGAGTGCCTCAACTATCTCACGCGTTTCCGAGGAGACCCCAAGCACCGCAGGGAAGTCTATTCCTCCGGCATCTTTGTCGCCAACAACTACTTCCTGGACCTTCGCCATGGCGCGAATGCCTCGTCTTCCCTTTCTCCGCAACGCGCCGAGATGCTCACCGTGCTCCAACAGATTCTCGGCACCCTGCCGATCCGCGCCCAAGACTGGTCCGAGCGAGGCATGACCTGCATGGGCGTCAACCTGGTCTGCAACGGCCTGGTGGCCATGCGTCTGCCGCGGGCCGAGAGAGACCCATGGCTGGTCGACTTCGTGGCGCGATACGAAAGCAAGGTCGGCGCCGACCAGATTGAGCTGAAGGTGCTCCAACTCAGGTCGGCGATCAACGATGAGGACATGGTCGCCGCCAAGTCGCTCGCCGAGACCCTCCTCGCTCGCCGGCCCCGGCCGGTGAACACGAGAGGCTGGCAGGCCAATCCTTGGAGGCCGGTCCACGCAGAGTTCGTGCGATTGAACGATGCCGAACTCCTGGCCCGCCTCAAGTCATGGATCGTTGCGCAATCCGCGGAGATCAAAGACAAGACCGCGGCCGAGGCGATCCGTCAGTGGTTAAAACATGCCTTCCCCGATCCCGTGCCCGCGCGGCCGCCGGCGACCGGGCCCGTGCGCAGCCTTCCGGCAGAGGCCCCGAACACCGGGCCGTCGCCCAACTGGCGCGAGATGATCGAGTACCTGGACCTTCGCGACCGCAACCTGCGGAACGCCACGCCCCTGATCGTGAACGACAGGACCCTCTATCTCGTTCAGCGAGGCGGGTGGAGCTTCATTCCGGGCCAGTCCGTCAGCACTCCGCCGCCCAAAGGTCTGTTGCTGCGAGTCTCACTGGACGCCGCAGGCCGTGCCGTGGGCAAACCCGAACCCTTGCCCGAGTCGCCCCAGGCGTTCAACCTGGCCGGCTTCGCGGCCGCGGGTTCGCGGGTCTATTTCAGCCTGCTCGGGGAGGGCCTGCGGGAGTTCGACAGCACGACCGGCAAGTGGCGATCCTGGGGCGTCGCCCAGGGGCTGCCCACCGCCAGCATTCACGGCCTCTTTGTGATGGACGACAAGACCCTGCTGTTGACGGGCACGGGCGGCCACTATAGCGACGGGTTCCTGTCTACCCTGAACGTTGACAGCGGCGAGGTCAAGGTGCTCCTGCGGGAACCGCATTGGAGCAACATGCCGCGGCTGGAAAGCCTCTGGCGAAACGGCGACACGTACCTGTCGATCACGGGCGACGGCCGGATTCTGGACGGTCTGAGCGGCCGCCTGGTCCGTCGCGTGCCCGTGAAGCCCCAGTACTGGGACCCCTTCAATAACGTGGTGCGGATGGCCGCGTTCGGCGGCCGGCGATGGGTGGGTCTCGACGGGCTGTACGAGGTCAACGAGCAGGGCGAGGTGACGTGCAGCTACCTCGGGCAGGCGCTCCGTCCTCCGGGCCTCAACCTCGTCTGTCCCGTCTCCATCGAGATCGACCAGCGGTCCCTCAAGCTGGCCCACGATGGGACCCATCTGTACCTCGTGACGGACGGCAAGGTCGCCTGCTACAACCCGGCGACCGACCAGTGGTACGGGGCGATGCAGCCGGGGGCGAGCCTTGGGCATGTCGTCTCGGCGCCGGGGGGCATCTGGGTCGGTGCCTCCAACGGCCCGGCATTCATCGACACCGCCAGGTTCGTCGCCATGGCCGAGGCACGCGGCCTGACCGGCAAGTCGCGCGGGGTCGAGACGCAGAATCCGTAGGCATTCCGACAGGCGGGTCACCAGACCGCCCGCACCAACTCCCAGTGCAGGGCCACTGTCACGGCGGCGGGAACGAGCGACAGCGCCACCATCGCCCACCATCGTCGCCGCACCCGGGTGAAGGTCGGGGCCAGGGCCATCCACAGGACCAGCGCCAGCAGTCCCAGGCCGCTGATCGCGAAGATCGGCGTCATGTCCTGGAACGTCAGGCTTGCAGCCCCTTCGGCCGGCTTGAGGAGGACAAGCATGATCGTGGCAGCGACCAGGGCCGCCAGCCACTGCAGGGCCAGCAGCGTTTTGCCCACCAGGCGGAGCACCGAGTCCTTGCCCTCGGCCACGCGGCGGCGGATGGAGATCGGCTCGTTGAAGCAAAGGTCCAGCACGCCGTGCTCCAGCAGGGCCCCGTGCTCACCGAAGACGGGCACGAACCCGACGGCCCCGCCCGCCCAGCGTCCGGCCATCAGCCGGGCCAGGATCGGGTAGTGCCGCACCATCTGGATCGGGAACGCCAGGTAGCCCAGGTACTTCACGCCGCTGAGC
>JAFGPY010000271.1 GCA_016935955.1 Planctomycetota bacterium | reverse complement strand
CCAGCACCCGTTGCCGCAAATCCATAGAGTAGGTCTTCATGCCTACTCTATCGGCCATGACCACAAGCAAACGTGAACTGCTCTAGGACATCAAGCAGACTATAGAAGCCACGAGCCAGCCCTACTTTTGTGGGGCTGGCTCATGCTATGTGATCTCCTCGCATCTCTCCTAGACAATCCGGACGCGGTCGGCGTCGAAGGACCGCAGGTGGCCGTTGTCCAGCCGCAAGACAAGGGCATAGTGTGGGGAGATCGCCTCGACTGTCCCGGCAAACGAGGCCCCTGCCTCGCGGACGGTCACCTCGCGGCCGATCATGTCGCTGCGGGCGTCGTAATCCGCCCGAAGTGCCTGTCTGTCACCGTGTTCCAGAGCCTGGAGGGCCCCCTGGAGGGCCTGGAGGACGTTCACAAGGGCCACCGACCGGTCCACCGGGCGACCGGCCAGGAGCCGCAGGGACGTGGCCTGGGAGGCGATTGCAGGCGGGAAATCGGCCGGTTCCTGGTTGACGTTAAGCCCGATGCCGATGACGAACGGCCGCAGACCCCCGGAGGGCTCCAGGGAGGCGGATTCGACCAAGATGCCGGCTACCTTGCGCCTGTCGAATTCCACGTCGTTGGGCCACTTGATTCGCGGCGGTCGCCCGGCAAGCGGCTCCACGGCCCGGCTGACGGCTACGCTCGTGGCCAGCATCAGATTGCCGAAGATGTCCGGTCCGGCCGGCGCCCGATGGACGATCGAGACCAGCAGGGCCTTGCCCCTGGCATCGACCCAGCGGCTGCCCTGGCGGCCGCGGCCGGCCGTCTGCTGCTCGGCCACAATCACCAGGCCGTCCGACCCGGGCGAGGCGGCCTCGCGCAGGGCCAGATCGTTCGTCGAGGCCGTCTGCTCATAGACCCGCACCGCGTGGCCGATGCGGCCGCCCGACATGGCATAGGCGATCTCGTCACGGTCGATCGCCTCCGGCCCTCGGTCCAGGCGGACGCCGTAGAGCGGATGGTGGTCGAGGACGAATCCCTGCTCCTCGATCTCGACCAGCTCGCGCCGCAACTGCGCAATCTCGCGACCGGTCTCGACCGCCAGGGCGTCCAGCGTCCAGTAACGGTCGGCCGCGCGGCGAAGGAGCCAGGTCAGCTTGTAGTTCAACGGCCGGCCTCCGCATCTTGCGGCTCGATGTCCATGGCGATGTCCAGGGCCGGGGCCGAGTGCGTCAGGGCTCCGACGCTGATGCGATCGACGCCCGTCTCGGCAATGCCCCGCACGGTCGCCAGCGTCACGCCGCCGCTGGCCTCCAGCAGCGGGCGACCGTTGCGGCCAAGTTGGTCGCGCAGGGCCACGGCCTGGCGCAACTGGTTGAGCGTCATGTTGTCCAGCAGCACCATGTCGGTCGCAAGAGGCAGGACCGACCGCAACTGGTCGAGCGTGTCCACCTCGATCTCGACGACCATGTCGGCGCCGAACCGCTCGCGGGCCCGGGCCACGAGCTGCTCGATCGGGCAACCGGCCAGGGCCACGTGGTTGTCCTTGATGAGCACCTCGTCGTAGAGGCCCATGCGATGGTTGGTTCCTCCGCCGCAACGGACGGCGTACTTCTCCAACCGCCGCCAGCCGGGCGTCGTCTTTCGCGTGTCGCAGATGGCGGCCGCGGTTCCCTTGACGGTATCGACGAACGCCCGCGTCATCGTGGCGATGCCCGAGAGGTGCTGCAGGAAGTTCAGCACCGTCCGCTCGCCGGCCAGCACGGCCCGCGCGGGCCCGTGGACGGCGGCCAGGAGTTGCCCGGCCGCAATCGCGTCGCCGTCGCCCGCTTCGGTCCGGACCTCGACGGCCGCATCGATCTGCGCGTAGATCAGCTCAATGAGCCAGAGCCCGGCCGCAACGCCCGCCTGCCGCGCGACGATGGCGGCCGACGCCGCTCCGTCGCCCAGGCAGGCCTGGCTCGTGGCGTCTCCTCCGGCGAGGTCTTCGTCGATTGCGGCGGCAATGAGTCGTGTGGCCTCATCGACGACTTTTGCGCCGGGGACGCCGGGGTTCGTCGGGCGTCGTGGCATGATCTTGGGCCTCCTCCTTCATGGCCAGGATGCGGTCGCGGATGGCCGCGGCCCGCTCGAATTCGAGGTTGGCGGCCGCCTTGTGCATCTCGGCCTCCAGTTCGGCCAGGAACTCCCGCGTGACGAACTCGGTCTCGGACTCGTTCACAAAGAGCCGCGCGGCCCGCTTGGCCGAAACCTCGGACTCGATACCGGCGCGAATGGCCTTGCGGATGGTGTCGGGCTTGATGCCGTGCTCGACGTTGTACGCGTCCTGCTTCTGGCGGCGGCGCTCGGTCTCGTCGATGGCGCGGCGCATCGAGTCGGTCACGACATCGGCATAGAGGATGACCTCCGCATTGACGTTGCGGGCGCTGCGGCCGATCGTTTGCAGCAGCGACGTCGTGGACCGCAGGAATCCTTCGCGGTCGGCGTCGAGAATGGCCACCAGCGACACCTCCGGCAGGTCCAGCCCCTCGCGCAGCAGGTTGACGCCGATCAGCACGTCGAACTCGCCTCGCCGCAGGTCGCGCAGAATCTCCACGCGTTCGAACGTCTCGATCTCGCTGTGCAGGTACTTGCAGCGCATGCCCTCGCGGTTCACGTAGCTCGACAGGTCCTCGGCCAGCCGCTTCGTCAGGGTCGTCACGAGCACGCGGTCGCCCATGTTTACGCGTTTGCGAATCTCGCCGAGCAGGTGTTCCACCTGGTTGCGGGCCGGCTCGATGCGTATCTGCGGATCGACGAGCCCCGTCGGCCGGATGACCTGTTCGACCACTTCGCCGCCCGATCGCTCGAGTTCGTACGGTCCGGGCGTCGCCGAGATGAACACCGTCTGCCCGACGACCGACTCCCACTCGCCGAACATCAGCGGCCGGTTGTCCATCGCCGACGGCAACCGGAAGCCGTGGTCCACGAGCGTCTGCTTGCGGCTGCGGTCGCCCTCGTACATGGCACCGATCTGCGGCACGGTGACGTGCGACTCGTCCACCAGGCAGAGCATGGTCTTCGGGAAGTAATCGATCAGCGTGTAGGGCCGCTCGCCCGGCGCGCGGCCGGAGAGGTGGCGGCTGTAGTTCTCGATGCCCGGGCAATAGCCCACCTCGCGCATCATCTCCATGTCGTGCCGCGTGCGGGCCTCCAGGCGCTGGGCCTCCAGCATCTTGCCCTGGCCGCGCAGCTCCCGCAGCCGCACGTCCAGCTCGCTCGCGATGCTCTCCAGGGCCCGCTCGACGCGGTCCTCGGGCATCACAAAATGCTTGGCCGGATAGACGTAGATGTCCTGCTCCTGGCCGGCCACCGTGCCGGTGGTCGGGTTGATGATCTCGATCATCTCGACGTCGTCGCCGAAGAACTCGATGCGGTAGGCGAACTCCTCGTAGGCCGGATAGACCTCCACTGTGTCGCCGCGGACGCGGAACTTGCCGCGGCCGAAGTCGATGTCGTTACGGTCGTACTGGATGTCGACCAGGCGTCGCAGGAACTCGTCGCGTTCGACCGTCTGCCCGACGCTCAGCGGCACGACCATCCGCTGGTAATCCTCCGGCGCCCCGAGGCCGTAGATGCACGAGACGCTGGCCACGACGATGACGTCGCTGCGGCTCATCAGGGCGCTGGTCGCCCGCAGACGCAGCCGGTCGATGTCCTCGTTGATGCTGGCGTCCTTCTCGATGTAGATGTCGCGCGACGGGATGTAGGCCTCGGGCTGGTAATAGTCGTAGTACGACACGAAGTACGCGACGGCGTTCTTCGGAAAGAACTCCTTGAACTCGCTGTAGAGCTGCGCCGCCAGTGTCTTGTTATGCGAGATGACCAGCGTCGGACGCTGCACCTGCTCGATCACGTTGGCCATCGTGAACGTCTTGCCCGAACCGGTCACGCCGAGCAGCGTCTGGTACGGCTGCCCGCTGCGCAGACCGGCGGCCAGTTGTTCGATGGCCTGCGGCTGGTCGCCGCGCGGCTGATAGTCGCTGACCAGTTCGAATGGCTGCATTGCCTCACGGCCTGTCATGGTGATCGCCGTCGAGCGGCGACTCGCCGGCAATCGTCAGATAGGGTCGGATCTCACGGAGCCGAATTGCCCCGATGCCGTCGATCTCGACCAGTTCGTCGAGTGACCGATAGGGCCCCTGCCGCTCGCGGCGCTCGACAATCCGCCGGGCCAGTACGCCGCCCAGTCCCGGCACAAGACTCAACTCCGGCCAGTCGACCGCATTGACGTCCACGCGGTACGGGGCCTCTCCCTCGGCCGGACCGGGCATGCTCAGGGGCTCGCCGCGACGTGCCAACCAGCCGCCGGCGACCATCGCCAGCATCCCCGCGGCCAGAAGCGTCATGCCCAGACGATCGGCCTGCGCGACGGGCACGACGGACGATGACAGGTTCGCACGGCAATCGGCCAAGAGCGTTCCCCTACGGCCAAGCGGCACCACACAGTGAAGCGTTTACAGGCCTCTCGTCTCCCCGGCCGAGGGCGGCCGGGCTACATGGCTTATCCCGCCGCGGGGCTCAGTACTCGGCCCAGGGCTTGGCCTCTTCGGTCGCGCGATGCTCGGGAATGCCCATCTCGGGCCAGATCTCCCGCCGCATGCCGAGCATGGCCGCATACGAGTCCTTGGGCTCCAGGTTCGCGCCGAGCAGACCGGCGTGCGGGAAGAAGTGCCCGGGCCGGTCGCTCAGTTCGGTCCAGCACACCGCCTCCACAAACGGCTTGCCCACGGCGATGTTGTAGAACGCGTCGACCCAGCGGCTCTGGACGGCCGGACTCCACGGCTCGTGCCAGCAACCGGCCCCCTTCACGTCGCGCTTGCCGCGCGACGCGTCGTTGCCGTCCGGAGCGCCGGCCGACGGCACGCCCGCCGCCGTCACGTGCAGCGGCTTGCCGAACGTCCCGAACAGGTCCAGCAGCGCGGAGACGGCCATGATGTCGCGGCAATAGTACCCGTCGGCGCCCATGAAGATCTGCAACCCGATGGCGTCAAACTCCACGCCGGCGTTGATGCACATCTCGACGTACTTCAGCGGCCAGATGCTCCGCGGATTGCCCGCGCAGTACTCGCCCCACGGCATCACCAGGTCGAGGATCGCCCTGGCATGCGGCGCGTTCTTCTTCACCACGCGCGAGCACATCGTCGTCATCTCCATGACCTGTTCCAGGCTGAACTTCAGGCAGTTCTCCACGTGCAGCCCGGTCGTGATGTCCCAGTGCTCGATCTTCGAGGCGTAACGCTGCACGCACCGCAGCGTGTGCTCGAACGCGTAGTCGCGAATGCTGTCGAAGTCGCCTTCCCAGATGTAGACCCAGTCGGGCACGCACGATTCGCGGAACCGCAGCAACTGTCCCGCCTTGATCGCCATGCCCTTCGAGGTCAGCCAGTTGACCCAGAAGTCGAGCGTCGCCCACTGAAACTCGTGCTCGCGCGGCTCCACGGTCCGCCAGTCCATCGGCAGCGTCACGTAGTTGAACGATTCGAACAGTCGCTCCTGGTAGCTCTTCTCCTGGCACGACAGATCGATCCAGCATCCGAAATCCAGGTCGGCCAGCTCGCGGTTGTCGCGGCGATAGATCAGCCCGCGATGGGCGTGCTCCAGGGTCAGGTCCTCGCTCAGCCGCAGAATCTCGCTGATCGCTTCGCGGGCGATCACACCGGCCTCCGCGTCGGTCACCTCCAAGCTCATGGCCCGGGCCATGCGGCTCTTCACGTCATCGAGCCCCGAGGCGAACTCGGGCGTCGGGCCGCGATAGGCGTAGCCCCAGTCGTCCTTCTTGCGCCACGCGCGCAGCACCAGTCCGCGAAGCAACTCGACCAGCAGGTTGTACGGACGTTCGCGATCGGGCAGATGGGCCGTGCTCAGCAGCACGCGGCCGACGTCCGGCACGTCGAGCGGCAGCACCAGCGCCACCAGTCCTTCGGACTTCCGGTCGCAGAACAGCGTGTCGCCGCGCAGGCGAATCTCGCCGCGGATCGGCTGGTCCTCGGCGTCCACCAGGTAGGCCTTGTCGGTCTCGACCTGGTCCAACGGCACCACGTCGGCCGGCACCTTAAATTTCAGCATATCGCCACTCCCGCGCGCCGCCGAGGCGACGACTCCCGTTGCTTCCTCACACGCGACGCGTCAGCCGCACACATTGCGGCACACCGTCGGACGTCTCGGCCACCTCGACGCGGCCCTGGACCAGCGGCTGCAGGTACCGCCGAAACGCCTCGCTGATCGCGGTGCCTTCCTCGTCGAGAAACTCCCGCGGCAACACCCGCTGCCGACCGGCCGCCTCGTCCAGATCCACGAGCCCGAGCGACACGGCGTACGGCTGCCCGTCGCGGCGGCGGATCGAAACCATCTTCAGCGTCTCGCCGGCGGCCAGAGCCCTGGCGGCCTCGCGGCCCACGGCGTCGGCCTCCTCGGCATCGCAGCGGCTGGCCACGTGGGCCCCGTTGCGCTGCGCCGTGCCCGGCTTATTATAACGACACTTGTACTTCAGGTCACCCTGTATGAAGTTCCGCAGCACCTCGGCCACGCCGCCGAACTGCATCTGGCCGCTCGGGTCCACGGTCTGCGGGGCCAGGAACTCGCCCTGCTCGTTCCGCAGCCCTTCCCCGGCGACGACCACGCAGCGGCCCACGCGGTCGACCGTGCGGCGAACCTGCTCGCCCAGCCGCTTCCACGAGACGGGCAACTCCGGCGCCAGGATGATGTGCGGCGCGTCCTCCTCCGTCCGATGGGCCAGCCCGGCCGCGGCCGCGATCCAGCCGCTGTCGCGGCCCATCGTCTCGATCACCGTGCAGGTGTCGAACGTGGCCAGCGACTCCGTGTCGCGACCGGCCTCCTGAACGACCGTGGCCACGTACTTGGCCACCGAGCCGTAACCCGGCGTGTGGTCCGTGCCGAACATGTCGTTGTCGATTGTCTTCGGGGCGCCCACCACGCGGACCGCATGGCCGTGCGCCTCCGACACCCGGGCCACCTCGCGAAGTGCGGCCATGGTGCCGTTGCCGCCAATGAAGACCAGACCGGCGACCTCGTGCCGCGAGAGGGTCCGGGCGATGCGGGCGAAGTCCTCGGCGCCGCCCTCGCGGCGAAGGTTGTAGCGGCACGAACCCAGGGCGGCCCCGGGCGTGGTGCGAACCCCCGCCAGGACCTCGGGCGGTTCGGCCGAAAGATCGAACATCTCATCACGAAGCAAACCCAGGACGCCGTTGCGCGATCCCAGGACCCGGCCGAAGCCGGCGCAGCGGGCCTCCTCCACCAGGCCGACCAGGGTCTGGTTGATGACGGCCGTCGGGGCGCCCAGTTGCGCCACCACTAATGTCTCCCTCACTGTGCGTGTCTCCTGTGATGCGGTGTTGCCAGACGCGCGATTATATCCCGCGGGCACCGATCGACAAACGCAAAAAGCCGCTCGCCCAACGCCACAGGCCGAACGAGCTTGACACCCTCCGGTCGCCCCTCTACCATGGGGCCTTCGTACCGCACGTTCACATAGACCCTGCTCGTGGGAGGACACGCGTTGAGTCAGACGACCGTTCTTCAGACGTCATTGCCGAAGCACTCGAAGCGTCAGGGTAAAGTCCGCGACGTCTACGATCTAGGCGACCGGCTGCTGCTGGTGGCCACGGACCGCATCAGCGCCTTCGACTGCATCATGCCGAACGGCATCCCCGACAAGGGCCGACTGCTCACCGGACTGAGCCTGTTCTGGTTCGACCTGATCAAAGACACGGTGGACAACCACCTGATCAGCGTCGCCAGGAACGACCTCAAGGCGATCGTCGGGACGGCGATCGACCAGTTCGACGGCCGCAGCATGATCGTCCGCAAGGCCGAGGTCGTCCCCGTGGAGTGCGTGGTGCGCGGCTACCTGGCCGGCAGCGGATGGAAGGACTACCAGGCCGGCCGGCCCGTCTCGGGCGTGAAGCTGCCCGCGGGGCTCAAGCAGTGCTCAAAACTCCAGGAGCCGATCTTCACGCCGAGCACCAAGGCGACCGAAGGCCACGACGAGCCGGTCAGCTTCGGCGAAGTCTGCGACCAGGTCGGCAAGGACCTGGCCACGCAACTGCGCGACCTGTCGGTCGGCGTCTACGTGCAGGCCCGCGAGTACGCCCTGAAGCACGGCATCATCATCGCCGACACAAAATTCGAATGGGGTCTGGTCGACGGCAAGCTGATCCTGGTGGACGAGGTGCTGACGCCTGACTCGTCGCGGTTCTGGCCGCTGGACGAGTACGCCGAGGGCCGCGATCAGCCGTCGTTCGACAAGCAGTTCGTCCGCAACTACCTCGAGACGCTCGACTGGGACAAGACCCCGCCGGCCCCGGCGCTGCCGCCGGACATTGTCGAGAAGACGCGGGCCCGGTACTTGGAAGCCTACGAGCGGATCACACGGAAGACGTTCGTCTGACGGCCGCCGGCGACGGCCGCGGACATCCGACCACAGCGCGAGGACACGACGATGCTCACCTATCGCACGGCAGGCGAGTCGCACGGCAAGGCCGCAGTGACCCTCATCGAGGGATTCCCGGCCGGCGTCCGCGTGGACGTTAAAGGCATCAACGCCGAGTTGGCCCGCCGCCAGGGCGGCTACGGACGCGGCGGCCGCATGAAGATCGAGACCGACACGGTCGAGTTCCTGAGCGGCGTGCGTCGCGGCCTGACCCTGGGCGGCCCCGTGGTGCTCGTGGTCGCCAACCGCGACGCCCGCATCGATGACCTGAAGCGGACGCCGCGCGTCTTCCACCCGCGGCCCGGGCACGGCGATCTGGCCGGAGCCCTGAAATACCTCGACGCCGACATGCGGAACATCCTCGAACGGGCCAGTGCCCGCGAGACGGCTGCGCGCGTCGCCGCCGGGGCCTTCGTCCGGTCGCTGCTGAAGGAAGTGAGCATCTCGGTCTTCGGCCACGTCGTCTCCGTGGGCGGCATCCGGGCGACGGCACGCCCCGCAACGTCCGCGTGGCTGCGCGTCCGCAGCAAGAGCCCCCTGTACTCACTCGACGCTCGGGCCGACAAGGAAATGATCGCCGCCATTGACGCCGCACGCGGGGCCGGCGACACGCTCGGCGGCGTGGTGGAGGTAGCAGCCTTCGACGTGCCGCCGGGACTCGGGTCGCACGTTGCAGCCGATCGCCGCCTGGACGCCCGGCTGGCTGCGGCCTTGATGGGCATCCAGGCCATCAAGGGCGTCGAAGTCGGCCTGGGCTTCGAGGCCGCCGACCTGCCCGGCAGCCAGGTCCACGACGACATCGGCTTCGACGCGAAACTCAAGCACTCCGCCGCCCTGGGCTACACCCGCGGCACCAACAACGCCGGGGGCATCGAGGCCGGCATCTCGAACGGCCAGCCGATCGTGGTGCGTGCAGCCATGAAGCCGATCGCCACGCTGGGTCGCCCGTTGCCGTCGGTCGACATTCGCACCAAGAAGGCCCACCGCGCCGCCCACGAGCGAAGCGACGTCTGCGCCGTGCCTGCGGCCAGCGTCGTGGCCGAAAACGTCGTGGCCTTCGAACTGGCCGCCGCCCTGCTCGAAAAGACCGGCGGCGACACGCTCAAGGAAGTCGCCGCCAACCTCCAGAGCTACCTGAAGATGGCCCGCGACATCTGAAGCGGTGCAGGACAGGCAGTTTCCCATTGGGTGCATGCTTCTGCTTGCAGAAGCATGCCGGCAAGCCTGTTGCGCGAGCACGCGTCTACAAGTAGACGCGTGGCACCCTCGCTGTTGTGGTCGGCACAACCACGACGCAATGTCTTGTACGACCGTGCCTTGCTGCGACGCGGCAAGGGATTCATGCAAAATCCTACATGGCTGCCCCCGCAGCCATGCGTGAGATGGGAGCCATTCGGCATACCTGCAGGAGCAGGCATGGCCCCCGACGAACCCATCGCAACCAGGAAAAGAAAGAGCCCCGTGACCGTACAGGCCACGGGGCTCTCGGTTTCCATCGGCATGCCCAGATTACGTCGTGCGGCTCAGGCCTACATTCCCATCCGCAGGAAGATCTCGACGCGGCGGTTCTTGGCCTTGCCGTCGGCGGTGTTGTTGCTGGCGATGGGCGAGCTGTCACCCATGCCGCTCGTAGCGATGCGCGTCATGTCGACGCCGCCCGCCGAGAGAATCTTGGCCACGGCCTCGGCACGATGCTCCGACAGGCCCTGGTTGTCCCTGTGCAAACGAACCGTCTCCGGCTTCACAACCTTGGCGTTGTCGGTGTGGCCGATGATGGCAATACGAATCGGCTTGGCCTCGTCCTGATTGAGGATGGCGGCCAGCTTGGTCAGCACTTCCTGGGCCTTGGCCTTGACGATGTCCTGGCCTGAGTCAAATGTGATATCGGAGGCGAACTGCAGTTGCTGCTTGGCCTCGTCGAAGATGAAGAACTCGGGGTACGCCTGCTGCAGCGCCCGCAGTTCAATCAGCGTCTTCTCGGGAAGCTGTCCCGAGGCGACCGGCTGCTGACCGAGCTTCTCGATCAGGTCGCGGAGGTCCTTGTCTTTCTGTGCCAGCGAGGCCCGCAGCGTCGCGACCTCGTTCTGCAGCGTGGCGATCTGGTCGTCCTTGCTTCCCGACAGCGATCCGAAGTCGTTGATTCGGGCTTCAAGCGAGCGGATGCGCTCCTGCAGTTCACGGACTTCCGCCGTCTTGTCCGTAAGCTGGTTCCTCAAGTCGGCGTTCATGATCCGCGCCGTCTGAAGGTTTTTCTGCACCTCGTCGCAGCAACCACCGGTCCACGGAACCAGCAGCGCCGCCAAAAGGATCAAAGCCACCAGATTGAGGACTCTCATGGAAACCGCTCCTTTCCTGGGCAAACCCCGCAAGACATGCCGAAATCAGAATTCGTTACACTCAGACATGCGTAAGTAAACGGCTTGGCCGCCCGCCCGGCGAGCGGCCAAGTCGCAGATTCTCTCAGACTATCGCCGACCCAACCTCGCCGCGGCCGCTTCGCTGGCGGCCTTCTGCTTGTCCAGAACCGCACCGACGATCGCGGCAATCAGCGCCACGAAAGCCGCACCGGCGCCCAGGTACAGCAGGTTCTGCACGGCCCAGTCCATGCTGCCCGAGACGTTCATCACGGCCGATCCCATGCCGTACAGGGCATAGCCCAGCACAATCACCGCGACGGCCAGCAGCGGCGTGAAGGCCTTGTGCCGCGGCTCGGGCTCGCTGACGACGATCATGTGCGTGCGGCTGATGCCCGGCGTGGGCGAGGTGATCGTGGCGATGCCGGATTCCGGATCGATCGAGATCACCGGCTCGTCGCCGCCGCCGGCCACGGCCGCACCCTCGTCCTCCATCAGCACGGCGCCGAGGCTCGTGTCGTCGCTCTCGGGGCTGAGGGCGAGCGGCGCGGGCTGCAGTTCCTCGGCTCCCGCTTCACCGGCGGAATCGAGGCTGAAGTCGTCGCTCTCGAAGACGTTCTCCATGTCGGCGGCAATCCACGTCTCGGCCGCAGCATCGGCCGACTGGGCGCCGTCACCGTCGGCGAACAGGACGTCGCCGTCGATGCTCATGAGGGTGTCTTCCTTGGACTTGCCACCGCTCAGGGCGGCAACGTCCTCTTCCTTGAACTTGAACGTGCCGTCGGCCATCATGCCGCGCAGCTCGCCCGCGTTCATCATCTCGCGTACTTGCTCGACGGTCTTGCCCAGCGTCTTCGCCGCTTCCTCAATCGTCACATATTTTCCCACAGCTTTCTCCTTGCGGTGGCTACCTGGAATACGTGTCCCACTTCACGGCCCCGCTGCGACGGATTACGGCGCTGCCGCATCGGGACTGCCATTGGCGGCGTCCTCGTCTCCCGCATCGACCCGTTTCCGGATGTCGTCCGGCAACGGCCGTTCGTTGTTGAAATGCGAGAGACGCACATCCTGAGACAGATCGCGTACGGCCACAAGTTTCAGTTGGCGCGTGTCGCTGTTGACGGCATACACCAGCAACCGCATCGTCTCGGCGTCGATGATGAATACGCCCTGCTTCTTATCGCCGAGAGGCGCGGTGGTCATCGTGAAGCGGCCGGCCGCGCCGGTCGAGACGCCGGTCATCGGAGACTGGGCATCCACGGTCAAGGCGCCGAGCGACCAGGCGCCAAGGCCAACCACTCCCAGCGCGATCGTCAGCGCGATAATCGACCTAGGCCGCGAAGCCGCCATCCGTCACCTCACCAGAACCATCAGGATGCACAAGTGATTTGCCCGTCAAGGGTTGAAACCACCGTCCGTCCGGCATCCCCGATTCTGGCATTATAGTCCTCAGGAAAAGAGCTTTGCAACAAATATCTCACTGCGAATCGACTTTTTGGGGCCCTGCGGGGGCTGCCCCCCCTCAGCAGCCCGTTGAAGAAGTCAAAGCCTATTGTAGCACGCCCGCCCTCGGGCGTGACGCAAGGCGGCAAACGACCCTTTGTGTTCGGCTCCCCGGCCGAGGGCGGCCGGGCTACATTTTTCAACGGGCCGTCAGACCAGGCCCCATCGCCGACGCAGCACCCATTCCCCGCCCAGCAACAGGGCGAAAATCACGAGCATGGCGAAATTGTCCCAGAGGCCCTGCCGCTGCTCGAAACGGACGATGTTCGGTACGTCCCGGGCCAGCAGGTCTCGCAGCAGACCCTCCAACTGGCCACCGACGCAGGTACTTCCCCCCGACAGCCGCGCGAGCGACGCCAGAAGCTCCAGGTCCGCCTGCGGCCGTTCCAGTTCCAGGTCGGGCTCGTAGACCACGAACCGCGTCGAGGCCTCGCCGGCCTTCTTGCCGTTGCGGAACGCCGTCAGCTCCAGCCGGTAATCTCCCGTGGCCGCAACCGGAGCCACGGCCTCATACGTGTCGCCGCGAACCGTCAGCTCGAGATCGCGGGCGTCGTCGGGACCCGGCCCGTGCAGCCGCAACGTGCACGTGGCGTCGGTGATCAGTCCGCCGTGCCCGTCGGAGACTCCGGCCGTCACGACGACCGATTGCCGCCGACTCAGCAGGTTGGGCAGGCTGTAGCGCTGTTGCCCTGTGGCCACCCAGACGCTGCCCTTGGACTCACTGTCCTGTCCGGCCAGGTACAGGAGCAGTTGCCGCCAGAATTTGCGATGGTACTTCCCGGGCGGATCGTCCTTGGCTTCCATGCTCCATCGCCACGTCGTGTCGACCGTCAGCGCCGCCACCCGACCTCGCTGGTACTGTCCGACCACAAGCAACGGCTCGCCGCCGTCACCCACGGCCAGCACCTCGGCGGCCGCCTTCGCCGGTCCCACCGCGTTGGCCCCGGCCAGCGCCGGCAGCGCGTCCCAGACCTTGCTCGAGTCCTGCCCTTCGAGTTGCAGGATTCGCATCTGGAGCCCAGCCGCCGTCGGCCGGAACTTCACGGGATGGCCGACCTGCCCCTGCCCCGCGCTCAGTTGCACGGGCAACACGGCGGCAAGCTCCGTGCTCGCGTAGCCGCCCGCGGCGAAGGCGTGCTCGCCGCCCAGCATCAGGAAGCCGGTCCCGTCGCCGACGGCTTTCAGGAGAGCCGTGGCCTGCCCGGACGACAGGAACTCTCGCGGCACGTCGTCGAAGATGATCGCCTTGTAGGCCGCCCATTCGGCCGACGTCCGCGGCAGCTTCGCGGCCGCCAGGTTGCGAGAACCCAGGACGACCGTGTCGAGATCGAACTCGCCCGCGCGGCGGACGGCTCGCGACAGGTGCGTTCCCTCGGGCCGCAGGAAACCGCGGACCAGCAGCACCTTCAGCCCGCCCTTGACGACGTCCACGTAGGTCCAGATGCGGTTGTTGGCCACGGACTGCTCGCCCTCGACCGCCTCGGCGGCAAGCTCCAGCCGATGGCTGCCGGGCTGGCCGGCCTCGTACGGCAGGCGGACGCGCTCGGCCTGGCGATTCGAGGTGACCTTGACCGCCTGGCGGGCGACGGGTGTGCCGTCCACCAGCAACTGCACGGTCACCGTCTCGCCCTTCAGCCCATGGAACAGGTAGTCGCCGACGACGTCCGTGCGGTTGCCGGCGAACATCGTCGAGCGGGCCTCGATGCCGGTGGCCACGCTGTCGCGGACGGCGCCGGTCGGTTCGGCCGATCCGTAGCCCACCGAGTAGATCGGCACGCCGCGCTGGGCCAGCCGCCGCGCGGCGTCCTCGGGACTGATCTGCGACAGGCAACTCTGGCCGTCGGTCAACAGGACCATGCCGAGGACGCGCCGCCGCACGTGGGCCTCGTAGGCTTCGGCCAGATGGTCGCCGATCCGCGTGGCCTGGGCCTCGGGCACGAGCGGCGTATCGACCGTGGCCGCCACCTGCTGCGACAACACCTGCTCGTCGCGGCGGCTGACCGGCTCGCTCAGGGCGTCGGCCACGGCCTCCAGGCGCTCGCCGAAATGGTAGGTCACGATGTCGAACTTGCCGGCCAGTTCCCCGAGCAGTTTCTCGTTTCGCTTCAGCTCGTTGCCGAGGGCCTGGGCCCGCGACAGCATGGCCTGGTCGCGACCGGCCGCGGCATCCGCCGGCGACTCGTCGCGAATGCCCATGCTCCTCGATACGTCGGCCAGCAGGATCAGCAGCGGCCGCTCGTACCGCGTACTCACGTGGACCAGCGTCGGGCGGAGCAGAACGAAAACGACCGCCAGCACGGCGGCGCCGCGCAAGGCCCAGAGGGTGCGCCGCCGTGTGGCGGCCAGCGGCTTGGTAAACTTGCTGTAGCCCAGCACCGTGGCCAGCGCGAAGAGGATCGCCAGCGGCACGGCCATCAGCCAGCCGCCGAAGGGATCCAGTTCCAGGTGCGCGGCCAGAAGTGCGGCAGAGAGGATCGGCATGCGTCAACAGTCTCCCCGGTAACGAGCGGCCTCAAGCAAGGCCAGGCGAGTCCTCATTCAGTTGGGTGCCATGGCTGCCCCGCAGCCATGCGTGCGGCGAGCATCATTCGGCATGCCTGCAGGGGCAGGCATGGCACCCACTAAGGGTACGTCAAGGGACTCACGCATTGCCGCTTAGTGTACTGCCGCTCGTCGGACCCGCAACGCAAAAACAGCCAGCGCCCCTTTCGGGATTTGTCATGGCGGCAACTTGCCCCCGGGTGGCGGCAAGCATATACTGGGGCCTTCCAATGGAGGAGACCGAGGTGGAGCACCTGGCCCAACACGCTGTGGACGTGATGAAGCGGTGCGGCGTCGAGTACGGCGACGTACGCTTCGTGGCCGAACGCGAGCAGGACATCGCCGTCAGCAACGGCGACGTCCAGACGCTGACCGACGAGCAGAGCCGCGGCTTCGGCGTCCGTGTGCTGGCCGGCGGATCGTGGGGCTTTCACTCGTCGTGCGAGACGAGCGAGGCGGAAATCGAGCGCGTGGTCCGACAGGCCTGCGCCATCGCCGCAGCCAGCGCCCAGGTGGCCGACGAGCCGGTCCGGCTGGCGGCCGTGGAGGCCTGCCGCGGCGAGTACACGACGCCGCACCAGACCGATCCGTTCGAGGTGCCGCTGGCCGTCAAGCTCGACGTGCTGATCGCCGCGAGCCGCAAGATGATGGGCGACCCGGTAGTCCTGGCCCAGTCGTTCTTCGCCGCCTACGAGACGGTCAAGGTGTTCGCCTCGACCGAGGGAGCCCTGGTGCGGCAACGGATCGTCGAGACCGGCGGCGGCATTGCGGCCACGGCCGTCCGCGACGGCGACATGCAGGTCCGCAGCTACCCGAACAGTTTCCGCGGCAACTTCGCCACGGCCGGCTACGAGTACTTCGAAACCATGGCCGTCGCGTCGCACGCCGAGCGCGTGCGGCGGGAGGCCATCGAGTTGCTGTCGGCGCCGCAGTGCCCCAGCGGTCGGCGGACCGTCATTCTCGAAGGCGGGCAACTGGCCCTCCAAGTCCACGAGTCGATCGGCCACCCGATCGAACTCGACCGCGTCATCGGCATGGAGTCGGCCTACGCCGGCGATTCGTTCCTGACGCTCGACAAGCTGAACACCCTTCAGTACGGATCGTCGCTGGTCAACGTCGTGGCCGACGCGACGGTGCCCGGCGGGCTGGGCACGTTCGGCTACGACGACGAAGGCGTGCCGGCCCAGCGGACGCCGATCATCACCGAGGGCCGCTTCGTCGGCTACATGTCGAGCCGCGAGACCGCGCCGATCATCGGACAGACGAGCAGCGGCACGATGCGGGCCAGTTCCTGGAGCCGCATTCCGCTGATCCGCATGACCAACGTCAACCTGTTGCCGCAACAGGGCACACTCGACGAGCTGATCGCCGACACAGCGGACGGCCTGCTGCTGGCGACGAACCGCTCGTGGTCGATCGACAACAAGCGGCTGAACTTCCAGTTCGGCACCGAGGTGGCCTGGGAGATCACGGGCGGCAAGCTGGGCCGCATGTTCAAGAACCCAACCTACACGGGCGTGACGCCGGAGTTCTGGAACTCGTGCGACGCGGTGTGCGGGCCGTCGGAGTGGCGGCTCTTCGGGACGCCGAATTGCGGCAAGGGCCAGCCGTCGCAGACGGCCCATGTGGGCCACGGCGTGGCCCCGGCGCGATTCCGCAACGTCGAAGTCGGAGTGATGAAATGACCACGGATCACCTGAACAGAGACGAACTGCTCCGCCTGGCCGAGAACGTCCTGGCCACGAGCGAAGCCGAGCAGACCGAAGTCGTCCTGATGACGGGCGAGGACTACCTGACGCGCTTCGCCAAGAACCGCATCCACCAGAACGTCGGTAGCCGCCATGCCAGCGTGACGGTCCGCGCTGTCAGCGGCAAACAGATCGGCGTGGCCCAGGCCGAGAGCCTGGACGAGTCGGCCCTGCGCGACACGCTGAGCAAGGCCCAGGAGATCGCCGGATTCTGTCCGCCGATCGAGGACTTCAAACGCCTGCCCAAGCCTGGAAAGATCCGGCCCATCGAGGCCTTCGACGAAGCGACGGCTCGCACGACGCCGGCCCAGCGGGCCGAGATCGTTGCCGAACTGGTCGCCACGGCCAAGCGACGCCGCGGCGAGGCGGCCGGACTGGTCCAGACGCAGGCCGGGGCCATCGTCGTGGCCAACTCGCACGGCATTCGCGCGTACCACCGCATGACGGGAGCCCGGTTCCAGACCGTGGTGACCTGCGGTGACGGAAGCGGCTACGGCGAGGCAGAAGGGACGGCCCTGGCCGACCTGGACGTCAAGCGCGTGATCCGCGACGGCGTGGGCAAGGCCACCCGCAGCCGCAAGCCTCAGCCGATCGACGCGGGCGAGTACGACGTGGTGCTGGAGCCTGCCGCCCTGGGCATCCTGATCGACATGCTGGGCTACTCGGGTTTCGGGGCCAAGGCCTTCCAGGAGGGCCGCAGCTTCATGAGCGGCAAGATCGGCCAGAAGGTGACCGGCGAGAACATCACCATCGTGGACAATGCTCACGATGCGAAGCAGAAGGGGTTGCCGTTCGATTTCGAGGGCGTGCCGCGAAAGCGCGTCAAGCTGATCGATCGCGGTGCAGCCGCGGGAGTGGTCTACGACAGTTACCTGGCCGGCCGCGAGGGCGGACGGCGGGCCTCGACGGGCCACGCCCTGCCGCCAAAGTATGCGGCCTACGGGGCTATGCCCATGAACCTCGTCGTCGACGGTGGGAACGAGTCGTTGCGGTCGCTCGTCGCCGGCACTGAGCGCGGACTGCTGGTGACGCGATTCCATTACGTCAACTTCGTGGAGCCGGTCACGGCCGTGCTCACGGGCATGACGCGCGACGGGACGTTCTGGATCGAAAATGGAAAAGTCAGTCACCCGGTCCGCAACCTGCGGTTTACCGAAAGCGTGATTCAGGCCTTCGAGCGTTGCGACGGCCTGTCGCGGATGCGCCGCCGCGTGGAGGGCGGCGCGGTCTGCCCGGCGATGAGGATTCGCGGGTTCCGGTTCAGTGGCAAGACGGAATTCTGACGGCCGAAGGGGTGCCATGGTTTATAGCGGATTCCAGTATTCTGTGGCGGGTGCCACACTTTGGAGCGACGGCGCAGCCGGCGCCAAAGTGTGTCGCCGTTCGAACGCGCACACTTTGGTCCCGACTTCGTCGGGCCTTCAAAGTGTGGCACCCCGTCACGTGATTGCGGAAACCGCTCTAGCCACGGTTAGGCCATGACAAGCAGGGTGCCATGCCTGACCCTGTCGCAGAGCCCGAGCACTGTCGAGGGGCAGGCATGCCGAGAATCATTCACCGCACGCATGGCTGCGGGGCAGCCATGGCACCCGATTCTGAGTAGTTTTGACTTTAGGAGAGCATGCGTTGAAAGCCGCCGTTCTGTACGCCAAGCGTGATTTGCGTGTCGAAGAGCGTCCGAAGCCGAAGCCCACGGGCGCCCAGGTGCTGATCCGGGTGCGAGCCGTCGGGGTGTGCGGCAGCGACGTGCACTACTACACGGAGATGCGCATCGGCGACCAGTTGATCAAGAAGCCGCAACCCGTCGGCCACGAGTTCGCCGGCGAGGTGGTCGAGGTCGGGCCCGAGGTCGAGCACTTCAAGCCGGGTGACCGCGTCTGCATCGAGCCGGGCCTCAGTTGCGGCAAGTGCCGCCAGTGCCGCGAAGGCCGCCCGAACTGCTGCCCCAACGTGATCTTCTACGGCACGCCGCCGGTCGAAGGGTCGCTCCAGGAATTCGTCCTGGCCGACGCCGAGCAATGCACCCTGCTGCCCGAGGGCATGGGTTTCGACGAGGCGGCCATGCTCGAGCCGCTGCAGGTCGGCGTCCACGCCTTCAACCTCGTGCCCTGCGTGCCGGGCGACTGGGTGGCCATCGTCGGATCGGGCAGCATCGGCCTGTCATGCCTGGCCATGGTCCGTGCGGCCGGGGCCACGCGAATTATCGTCACCGACAAGCTGGACTACCGCCTGGAACTGGCCCGCAAGCTCGGCGCCACGCACACGATCAACGTCGCCAAGGAAGACCCGCTTGCCGCCGTGAAGAAGATCACCGACGGCCAGGGCGCCGACGTGGTCTACGAAGCCACCAACAGCATCGAGGGCCTGCCGCAGGCCGTCGCCCTGGCCCGCATCGCCGGCCGCGTGGCGGCCATCGGCATTCCACCCGTGGACGAGATTCCGCTGCCCGCCTCATTCCCGCGACGCAAGCAGCTCACCGTGCAGTTCATCCGTCGCAGCGCCCACAGCATCCGCCAGGCCTTGGAACTGGTGGCCACGGGCAAGGTCGATATCAAGCCGTGGATCACGCACCGCTTCCCGCTGGCGCGGGTCAAGGAGGCCTTCGAACTGGTGGACTCGTATGGCGACGGCGTGCTGAAGGCCGTCATCGAGATGTAGTACGCCCGCTCGCGAGTGTGACGACAAGCTGCAGACAACCGCTTGCCGGCGTATCTCCCGGCCGGGGGCGGCCGGGCTACATCGCCTCGACGGGCTGCTACTCGAACATTTTCTGGTCGCGCGGCGTGACGGTGATCTCGCGCGGGCCGAGGACTTTGACCTCGCGCGTGAACCGATAGTAATAGAGCTTGTCGCCGCCCCAGCGATCGAAGATCTGCTTCTGCTCGTTCTGCACCCAGATGGCCGCAGGCTGGGCCTGTGAGCGCGTCAGCACGAGCAGTTCCTGCGGCTTGTCGTAGCTCATCCGCGCGCCGCGGGCGTGGTAGTCGCCGTCCTTGAAGAAAACGCGATCGGCGGCCACGAGTTGCTTCAGTTCCGTCCGGCTGCCGGATCCCTCCTCCGCCTCCTTGGCCGCATCGCTCTGCGTCAGAAACAGCCGCAGGTCCTGGCACCAGAGCGTGCTCGTGCCACTGAGCTTGCCCATGCCCTCCTTCTTCTCGTCGATCAATCCCTTGCTCCGCCCCACGACGCGGGCCACGACGTCCTCGCCGAAGTAGGCCACGCCGCGCTGCCGCTCGAAGATCATCTCCCGCTTCCACGTGACGCGGGTCGAGTTGCGGGCCTTGCGCTCGTGCGGCGGCTGAACGGCGGGCACGCGGTCCACCTCGATCACCGTCAGCACGCCGGCCCCCGGCACGAAGGCCATGTCCTTCTCGGCGTTGTACTCCAGCTTGTCGGACTCGATCGTCGTGACGCTCAGCCCCTCGGTCGGATCGTCGGGAGTATTGACGGCCCGGGCCACGACGTCCTCGACGGCCGTCAGCCGCAACAGGTCCTTGGTGCCGAAAAGCTTCGACGCGTCGTCTCCGTCATCCGTCGCCTTCTTGTCCGCCTCCGGGCGGTCGCTGAAGAAGACCCACAGGTCGCGGCAATCGATCGACGCGCT
>JAFGPY010000270.1 GCA_016935955.1 Planctomycetota bacterium | reverse complement strand
TGGGTTTGGACCGCTTGCCACGGGCGAGACGCCCGTGGAACGCATGGGCAAGATGCCCATGCCACGGTTTTCAGACAGAACCTAGCAACCGTCCCGAGGCGCCGAACCGGGTGGCATGGTTCACGCGAAGCGTGACCATGATTCGCCCTGAGGTTGTGCTCGTGGCCACACAAGCGTGGCCACGCCACCCCACGGTGCCTGACGGGCCGGCCGCGGCATGCCCGGCGACGGGTCTTTTTCCTTTGAATTTCGCGGTCGCCAGAGCTATTTTAACGGTTTCCCCCTGTTCGGACGGTCTTGCCCCTGGGGAGAGTGTTCCCCTCGGCGACGGCCGGATCGCGGCAGGCGGACGGTCCTGTTCTCACCCGGCGTGAAAGGAGACGCCCGTGGACGGTGTCACCGAAAAAGCGGCCGCCCTGATCGAGGCCCTCAGCTACATCCAGCGGTTCCATGACAAGACGGTCGTCGTCAAGGTCGGCGGCAGTTTCCTCGAAGATGCCACGGCCAAGCAGAACGTCATGACGGACATCGTCTTCATGCGGACCGTGGGCATCCACCCGATCCTGGTCCACGGCGGCGGGCCGGCCATCTCCAAGGCCATGAAGGAGGCCAACCTGCAGCCGACGTGGGTCAGCGGCCTGCGTTATACCGACGAGGCGACGCTGCGGATCGCCCAGGACGTGCTGATCAACGAGATCAACAAGGACCTGGTCGATTCGATTCGCGCGGTCGGGGCCCAGGCCGAGCCGATCCACCCGCGGAGCCGCCCGGTGCTGAGGGCCGCACGCAAGACCGGCAAGGACGAGCGCGGGGCCGAGGTGGACCTGGGTTTCGTCGGCGAGGTGACCGAGGTGGACACGTGGATCCTGTCGCGGCTGACGCGCGAGGACATCATCCCCGTGATCGCGCCGCTGGGCATCGGCGACGACGGGCAGGTCTACAACGTCAACGCCGACACGGCCGCCTGGCGCGTGGCGGTGGCCATGGGCGCCGAGAAGCTGGTCAATATGTCAGACACGCACGGCATCCGGACCGAGCCGGACGACCCGTCGAGCATGGCCTCGACGCTGACGCGACGCGAGATCGAGACGTTGATCGCCGCCGGCAAGATCACCGGCGGCATGATTCCCAAGGTGGAGTGTTGCCTGTCGGCCGTGGCCGGCGGGGTGAAGAAGGCCCACATCATCGACGGTCGGATCAAGCATTCGTTGCTGCTGGAGATCTACACCGACTCGGGCGTGGGCACACAGATCGTGGAATAAGCGGTTGTAGCCCGGCCGCCCTCGGCCGGGGAATTGGAGAGTGGACGGTCGCTTGCAGCCTGTCGTCGCGCCCGAGGGCGGGCGCGCTACACAGGCTCTATCGTTCGCAACGGGCTCACGGACCGGCAGGCAACGAACCTGCCGCACACTGGAAGGAGCGCAGCACCATGGCCGAACCGATGTCGACTCAGGAAACCATCGACCTGTTTGATCGTTACGTGGTGGCCAACTACGGCCGCCAGCCCGTGGTCATCGTCCGCGGCGAAGGGACCAAAGTCTGGGACGCCGACGGCAAGGAGTACCTGGACCTGTTCAGCGGCTGGGCGGTGACGGCCCTGGGCCATTGCCACCCGAAGCTGGTGGCGGCGATCTGCGAGCAGGCCGGGCGGCTGATCTACATGGCCAACCACATGTACACCGAGCCGCAGGGCCGGCTGGCCAGGCTGCTGAGCGAGAACTCGTTCGGCGGCAAGTGTTTCTTCTGCAACTCGGGCGCCGAGTCGATCGAGGCCGCCCTGAAGCTGGCCCGGCTGCACACGCCGCGCGAGAAGTACAAGGTGCTGACCTTCGAGGACTCGTTCCACGGACGCACCTTCGGCGCCATCAGCGCCACGGCCCAGAGCAAGTATCACCAGGGGTTCCAGCCGCTGCTGGCGGGGTTCGAGTACCTGCCGCTGAACGACCTGGACGCCGTCTACGGCGCGGTGGATGACGAGACGTGCGGCATCCTGATCGAGCCGATCCAGGGCGAGGGCGGCGTGAACGTCTGCTCGGACGAGTTTCTGCAGGGGCTGCGGAACCTGTGCGACGAGCGCGGCATGGTGCTGATCTTCGACGAGGTCCAGACGGGCGTCGGGCGCACGGGCAAGATGTTCGGCTACCAGCACAGCGGCGTGGTGCCCGACATCATGACGCTGGCCAAGCACCTGGGCGGCGGCGTGCCCATCGGGGCCATCGTGGCCAAGCCCGAGGTGGCCGCCAGCATGAAGCCCGGCACACACGCCTCGACCTTCGGCGGCAACGGCATTGCTGCTGCGGCCGGCTGCGCCGTCATCGAGACGATTCTCGAGGACAACATCCTCGATCACGTCAACGAGGTCGGCGCGTTCGCCGTCGGTCGCCTGCGCGAGCTTCAGCAGAAGCAGCCGAAGATCAAGCAGGTCCGTGGCCTCGGGCTGATGATCGGCATCGAACTGGCCATTGGCGGCGCGGGCGTCTTCAAGAAATGCCTGGAGAAGGGCATGCTGACCAACTGTACGCACGACACGGTGATGCGGTTCATGCCGCCACTGACGGTGACGCGGGAGGAAATCGAGCAGGGCATCGGCATCCTGGCCGAGGCCCTGGAGGAGGTCGAGTGACATGGACGCCCGCCACCTGGTCAACATCGGCGACCTGTCGGACGCCGAACTGAACGAACTGTTCGGCGTGGCCAAGGATCTGAAGACTCGCCTGGCCCGCGGTGAAGCGTGCCAGTCGCTGGCCGGCAAGACCCTGGCCATGATCTTCGAGAAGCCGAGCCTGCGGACGCGCGTCAGCTTCGAGGTCGGCATGAACCAGCTCGGCGGGCGGGCGCTGTACCTGTCGCCGGGCGAGATCGGCCTGGGCAAGCGCGAGGCCATCAAGGACGTGGCCCGGGTGCTGAGCGGCTACGTCGACGGCATCATGGCCCGCACCTTCGCCCACGAGACGATCAGCGAACTGGCCCGCTACAGCCGCGTGCCGGTCATCAACGGTCTGAGCGACCAGTCGCACCCCTGCCAGGCCCTGGCCGACATGCTTACGGCCATGGAGGAGTTCGGCGAGGTCAAGGGACGCACCTGGGTCTTCGTCGGCGACGGCAACAACGTGGCCCGCAGCCTCTGCATCCTCTGCGGACGGCTGGGCGTGACGTTCCGCCTGGCTGCGCCCAAGGGCTACGAGCTGGACGACAAGTTCCTGGCCGAGGCCCGCCGCGACGTGCCGGGCCTGAAGTACGAACTGATCGCCGATCCCCGCGCCGCCGTGACCGGGGCCGACGTGGTCTACACCGACACGTGGGTCTCGATGGGCCAGGAGGACGAGAAGCAGAAGCGGCTGCGCGATTTCGACGGCTACTGCGTGAACGCCGACCTGATGAAGGCGGCCAAGCGCGGGGCCATCGTCATGCACTGTCTGCCGGCGTACCGCGGCGTGGAGATTACCGACGAGGTGCTCGACGGCCCGCAGTCGCGCGTCTTGCAGGAAGCCGAGAACCGCATGCACGCCCAGAAGGCCGTGTTGCACCTGTTGCTGCAACAGGGCCGCGCGCCGCTGGAGTGATCCGGCAACGCTGATATTGCGGAGGACCATGCCCTCATGCCACGACCGGACGGACGACGAACGGACCAGATGCGTCCCGTGAAGATTCGCCCGGGCTATGTCCGGACGGCCGACGGGTCGTGCCTGATCGAACTGGGCCGCACGCGGGTCATCTGCACGGCCAGCCTCGCACTCGGCGTGCCGAAGTTCCTGGAGGACTCGGGCCGCGGCTGGATCACGGCCGAGTACGGCATGTTGCCGGGCTCGACCGGCCGCCGCAAGGAGCGCCGCACCGACGGTCGCATGATCGAGATTCAGCGTCTCATCGGCCGCAGCCTCCGCGCCGTGGCGGACCTGGCGCGCCTCGACGGCCTGACCTGCACGCTCGATTGCGACGTGCTGGAGGCCGACGGCGGCACGCGGACCGCGTCGATCACCGGGGCCTACGTGGCCCTGGCGTCGGCGCTCTGGAGCAGGCGCAAGGAGTTGCCGACGGCACAGTGGCCGCTGGTGGACGCGGCCATGGCCACGAGCGTCGGCATCGTGGACGGCCAGGCGCGGCTGGACCTGGAGTACGCCGAGGACCACGTGGCCGAGGTCGACATGAACGTCGTCATGACGGCGGGTGGGCGGTTCATCGAAGTTCAGGCCTCGGGCGAGGGGCACACCTTTGCGGCCGCGGACATGGAGCGCATGCTCGGCCTGGCGCGTCGCGGGTGCCGACAGTTGGCCGGCCTGCAGCGCAAGGCGCTGCCGAAGTCCGCGCCCTGGCCCGCCTGAGTGCCGCACGAGTCTCTCTCTGTGTCGGAAAGGTCGCCCGGACTCCTCCCCCTTGACGGGGGAGGTGCCGCCGTCAGGCGGCGGTGGGGGTGTTACATGGCGAGGTTGCATACGATGAGTCGCGACGTCCTTCCTGCTCGTCACCCTCACCCGGCCCTGCGGGCCACCCTCTCCCGTCAAGGGAGAGGGGTCTTTTGCCCCATGTCGTTGCGGACGACGCAGGGCGCGCTTTGGCGAGGGGAATCCCCGGCGTCTTTTGGCCTCCGCAAAACGCGACGCTTTGCGTACAATGGTTTGTGACTTGTCCGCGGCCCGCCGGCGGCATGGCCGCGCGGACGCACTACACGGAGGACTGCCCATGTTCACCGATCGTCTAGCACGCATGCTGCTGGCCGCGGCGCTGGTGGCCCTGGCGGCGCCGGGCTGCAACCCGTTCTCTCGCGGTGACCAGACCATTGCGCCCGACTTCGACCGCTACATCGGCAAGGAGCCGCCGCAGACCTTCCTGCTGGCCGAGTACAAGGGGACGTTGTCGCGCAACGACGCCGAGCGCGTGCGGCAAGAGTTGGTCGAGAAGGGGCTGCCCAAGGCCTTCGTCATTGCCGACGACGACGAGGCGTTCCTTTGCTACGGGCTCTACGAAAAGGGCCGCGAGTCGAAGGACTATCCCGACGACCAGCAGCAGTTGGCCCGCGTCCGCGACGCCCAGGGACGACCGATCTTCGGCGTGGGACTGGGATCGCAACTGATGCTGCTGCCGGAGACGACGCCGTACGGCCGCTATGACCTTCAGGAATCGACGACCGCCGCCAACCAGGAAGCCGCCAAGGCAAACAAGCTGCCCAAGCATTACACGGTCAACGTCGGCACGTTCAGCAGTAACGTTTACCATCGCAAGCACATGGCCGTCGATTTCGCCGAGTCGCTTCGCCGTCGCGGCCAGGAGGCGTACGTCTTCCACGGCGGTTCGTACAGCCACGTCACGGTCGGCCTGTTCGACAACACGATCTTCGACGACTGGCACCGCTTCGCGAACATCGCCAATCCGGCGAAGATCGTCTCGCCCGAGGTGCAGCGGATTCTCGCCGCGATGCCGTACCAGAACCTCGACGGGCACCAGATCACGGCCGAGGAAGCCCGCCAGGTGGTCGAGGCCGAAGCCGAGGCCGAAGCCGAAGCTCGTCGCAAGGGGCAACAGTACCGCGGCGGCGTGTATCGCCAGATGATCCTCAGCAAGGTCGTGGAAATTCCCGGGTCGCGTCAGTGAGTCGCCGGCGGACGGCTGCCGATGACGGGGCCGCTTGCCCACGGGGCGTCTATGTCCGAAGCGAAACGTATCCTGGTCGTCGGCACGCGCAACGCCGGCAAGTGCCGCGAACTGGTCCAGCTCCTGGCCGACCTGCCGATCGAGGTGCGGTCGCTGGCCGACTTCAACGGCATTGAGGCCCACGAGGAAACCGGCACGACGTTCAGCGAGAACGCCGCCGCCAAGGCCCTGGCCTACGCCCGGGCGACGGGCCACTGGTGCGTGGCCGACGACAGCGGCCTGGAGGTGCCGGCCCTGGGCAACGAGCCGGGCCTCTACTCGTCGCGCTGGGCCGGACGCGAGGGCGACGACGCCGCGAACAATCGCAAGCTCTTGGAGCGGATCGCCCCGGTGCCCGACGACCGGCGGCAGGCCCGCTACGT
>JAFGPY010000269.1 GCA_016935955.1 Planctomycetota bacterium | reverse complement strand
TTCACGACGGCGTCCCAGTTGGCCGACGCGTAGCCGCTGTCGAGCAAAAACAGTCCTTCGTAGTTCTTCACGACCATCTTCCTCCATATGAGGCCCGAGGGCCTTCAGGTCACTGCGTCTCGCGGGCCGTTCCTGTCGCGTTGAAGCGGTTCATCGCCTCGTTCAGGCCCGCGTCCAGCCAACACATGACGGCGTCGGCCGCCGTCCGAATCATCTGTTCGACCTCGTCGTGCTCGGCGTCGCGAAACCTGCCCAGGCAAAACTCCACCGGGTCGCGTCCGTCCAGAGGTCCGATCCCCATTCTCAGTCGGGCGAACTCGTCGTCACCCAGGCACTCGATAATATTCCTCAACCCGTTGTGGCCGCCGTGGCTGCCGTCGCGACGCAGACGCAATCGACCCAGTGGCAGGTTAAAATCGTCGCACACCACCAGCAGGTCCTGCATCGGCACCTTGTAAAACGCCACGGCCTCCGCAATCGCCTGGCCCGACAGGTTCATGTACGTCTGCGGCTCCAGCAGAAGAACCTTGCCGCGGGGGCCGCTCATCTCGGTGACTCGCGACGAGAACCTATCTCGCAGTGAGGCCTCGGGCAGTCTCTCTCGCAGCGTGCTGCAAACACGAAAACCGAGATTATGCCGCGTGCCCTCGTACTGCTTTCCCGGATTTCCGAGCCCGACGACCACGTGCATCGGCAGTTCCTTCAGCGTGTCGCAGGTTCGCCTGCCGGCGACCCCGCAGCAGGGCAGGCCGCCGCAATGCGGTTGCGACTACTCGGCCTCTTCGGCGTCCTCGTCGACGGCCTTGCCACGCGCGATGACCTCCGGCTCCTCGGCCTCGGTCTCGGCGCCCGGGGCGGCCGCTTCGGTCTCGCCCACGGCGCTGCGCGTCATGGCCACGGTCACCACCAGCTGCGTCGCGGGGCTGACTACCTTGACGCCCGTCGGGGCCTGCAGGTCGCTGACATGCACCGAGTCGCCCACGTCCAGGTCGGCCACGATTACGGTGATCGACTCCGGGATGTCGCCCGGCAGGCACTCGACCTCGACCTCGGCCATCAACTGCTCGGTGACGCCGCCATGCTGTTCGCCCTTGGCCTTGCCGCGAAGCGCGATGGCCACGCCGACACGGATGACCTCGTCCATGGCCACGCGCAGGAAGTCGGCGTGGATGATGCCGCGGTTGAACGTGTCGTGCTGCAGGTCGGCCAGCAGGACGCGGTCCTTCTTGCCGGCCAGTTCGAGGTCCAGCATTCGCGTATGATGCCGCAGGGCCGTATCCAGTTCTCGCTCGTCGACGGTAATGGCCACGGGCTCCTGTTTATGGCCGTAGACGATGCACGGCACGCGTCCCGCATCGCGGACCCGTCGTGCTTCCCTGGTGCCGGTCCGTTCCCGTGGTTCGGCCACCAATGTCAGAATGTCCTTCATCGCGGAAAACTCCTTTCAAGACTCCACCGTCCGGCGCGCCCAGAGCGGCCGGCGTTCGTTCACACGTCGTTCATGAACAGGCTGCTGACCGATTCCTGGCGATGGATGCGGCTGATGGCCTCGCCCACCAGCGGCGCGACGCTCAGCACGGTCAGGTTCCTCAGCTTGCGCGATTCGTCGGTCAGCGGCACTGTGTCGGTGACCACCACTTGCTTGATCGGGGCCTCGGCGAGACGCTGCGGACCGGGCCCGCAGAGGATGCCGTGCGTGGCCGCCACGTAGACGTCCTTCGCACCGCGCTCCTTGACCAGGGCCGCGGCCGAGGTGACCGATCCGGCCGTCGAGATCATGTCGTCGAAGATGATGACGTTGCGTTCCTCGACCGAGCCGATAAGGCTTCCCGAGCGGACCTTGGTCGAGCCCAAGCGTTCCTTGTCGACGATGGCCAACTCGCCTTCCAGATGCTTGGCATAGAGCCGGGCCCGCTTCACGCTGCCGACGTCCGGCGACACGATCGTCAGATCGTCGAGCTTCAGTTGCCGGAAGTGCTCGACGAAAACCCTCTCGGGTAGCAGGTGATCGAGCGGCACGTCGAAGAAACCCTGAATCTGGTTGGCGTGCAGGTCGACCGTCAGGACGCGATCGGCCCCGGCGGTCACGAGCATGTTGGCTACCAGCTTCGCGGTGATTGGCGTGCGGCCCTCGTCCTTGCGGTCCTGGCGGGCGTAGCCGTAGTAGGGCAGCACGGCCGTGACGCGCTCGGCCGACGCGCGGCGAACGCAGTCCAGGTAGATCAGCATCTCCATCAGGAAGTTGTTCGGCGTGTGGACGATGCTCTGCACGACGAAGATGTCGCGGCCGCGAACGTCCTCTTCCAGTTTGATGAACGTCTCGCCGTCCGGGAAATGGCTGATCGTCGCCATGCCCATCGGGATGTCGAGGTAGTCGCAGATCTTCTGCGCCAGTTCCGGATTGCTGCCGCCGGAGAAAATTTTCAGTTCTCGGTCCATCGTCGCGCTCCTCGCGCTACGCGTCATCGAACGACGTCGCTTGCAGCTTCACGGCCTCGGGCCTTTCGGCGCGTGGCCCGGGAAAACATCTGGCTACCCGGCCTGGACTCGAACCAGGAATAGAAGGACCAAAACCTTCTGTGTTACCAATTACACCACCGGGTAGCACTCGCGGTCCGTCGTCGGCCGCTGTGGCGGCCGCGTCATTTCTCCTTTGGTGCGGCCAGGACTGCGCCCGTGGCGGCACTGGTGACCAGCGACGCGTATCGGCCCAACCATCCTGTCTGAATCCTGGGCTTCGGCAACTTCAAGTCCTTGGCTCGTGACTTCAGTTCGCTGTCATTGACTTCCAGCGCGATCTTGCGAGCCGGAATGTTGATCGTGATCGTGTCGCCGTTGTGCACCAGGGCGATCGTCCCGCCGGAGGCGGCTTCGGGCGACACGTGGCCGATGCACGGGCCGCGCGTGCCGCCACTGAAGCGGCCATCGGTGATCAGGGCCACCTTGTCGGTCAGGCCCTGGCCGACGAGCGCCGCCGTCGGTCCGAGCATCTCACGCATCCCGGGCCCGCCGCGCGGACCCTCGTAGCGAATCACCAGCACCTGGCCGGCCTTGGCCTTGCCGCCCAGGATGTACTTCATGGCCGCATCCTCGTTGTCGAAGCAGACGGCCTTGCCTTCAAAACGCAACACCGCTTCGTTCACGGCCGACTGTTTGACGATGCACCCGTCCTCGGCCAGATTGCCGCGAAGCACGGCGATGCCGCCCTCGTTGCGGTGGGCCTCCTTGAGGTCCCGGATGACGTCGCCGTCGTAAATCACCGCGTGCTGGGCGATCTGCCGCGTGCTCAGCCCCGAGACGGTCAGGTTGCAGTTGTTCAGCCGGCTGCCCAGCCGTTTGATTACGGCCGGAATACCGCCGGCGTGGTCCAGGTCTTCCATCATATACTCACCGCCCGGCCGCATGTTGCAGATGTGCGGCGTGCGGCGGCTGACGGCGTCGATCGTTTCCAGCGGCAGGTTGACCTCGGCCTCGTGAGCGATCGCCGGAATGTGCAGGCATGTGTTCGTTGAGCCGCCCAGGGCCATGTCGATAGCCAGGGCGTTCTCGAACGCGCTCTTGGTCATGATCTTCCGCGGCAGCACGTTGTCGCGCACCAGTTGCACCGCCCGCTCGCCACTGGCGTAGGCGATGCGCTGCTTGCGGGCGCTGACGGCCAGAGCCGTCGCGCAGCCCGGCAGGCTCATGCCCAGGGCCTCGGTCACGCAGGCCATCGTGTTGGCCGTGTACATGCCCTGGCAACTGCCGGCGCCGGGGCAGGCCTCCAGCTCCAGGCAGGTCAGTTCCTTGTCGGTGATCTTGCCCGCCTGCCGCAGGCCGACGGCCTCGAACGTGTCGCGGACCAGGCTCAGCCGCCGCCCGTCGTAGTGCCCGGCCAACATCGGGCCCGCCGTCACAACGATCGTCGGCACATTGAGCCGCGCCGCGGCCATCAGCATGCCCGGCGTGATCTTGTCGCAGTTGGTCAGCATGACCATGCCGTCGAGGCGATGGGCCAACATGACCGACTCGACCATGTCGGCGATCAGTTCGCGGCTCGGAAGGCTGTAGTGCATGCCTTCGTGGCCCATGGCGATGCCGTCGCAGATGCCCGGCACGGTGAACAGGAAGCTGGTGCCCCCGCCCGCGTGAATGCCTTTCTCGATGTCGCGTTCCAGGCGGCGCATGTGTACGTGGCCGGGAATCAGTTCGGTGAACGACGAGCAGAGGCCGATCAGCGGCTTCTTCAGGTCGTCCGGCGACTTGCCCGTGGCGTAGAACAACGCGCGGCTCGGCGCCCACTGGTAGTCCGACAGAAACTTCTCACTT
>JAFGPY010000268.1 GCA_016935955.1 Planctomycetota bacterium | reverse complement strand
TGTTGTTGGCCTTGTTGAAAGGATGCCCGTCCCAGCACCACGGCGGGTTGCTGAACTGCATGCCGTGGCCCTCAAAGAGCATGATCGAGACGTAGATGTCTCGGTCGCGAGCCCGAATGACGCGCGTGCGGAGCCGCTCGAAGTACGCCGCGTCGAACTTCGCCAAGTCGAACCGCGGCTTGCCGTCCAGGGCCTTGCCGGACCCGGTTCGCGGCCAGGGGAATGGGGCGGCGTAGTGCGACTTGCCGCCGGTGTCCTTGTAGCTGTAACGGCTCAGTTCCCACGTCCAGAGGCGGATGAAGTTGTGCCCGTAGAGGCGCATCCGGTCCAGGTAGTCGTCGTAGTCGAAGACCGGCGGCGGATCGCCTTCGCCCAGGTCCTTCAGGTTCTGCCAGATGTGCGAACCCGTCAGGTAGACCGCCCGGCCCGACGCATCGGCGAAGTACCGTGGGTTGTCCGGACAGACGCGAAGCGGGCCCGACGCCGGCTCCGCTTTCTCGTCGGCGCCCGTCGTTGTCGCCAGGACCATCAACACCAGCAGGGCGGCTGCCGGCCGCGACCGGGCTAACCCGGAACAGGAAGATGGGAATGAAGTTTTGACCATAAGCAGGATTCTAACCGGAGCGACCTCAAAAGAACAGTGCACGAACAAAGGGGTAGCCCCTGCTCGTGCACTGGTTCTCTGTCCGAGGTCGTCATCCGACGTAGCCTGCCGGGTCACATCGCCAGCAGCTTGGCCTGGACCAGGTCGATTCGCATCTTCCAGCCGTCGCGGCCGGGACCGTAGTAATCCACCAATCGCCGCATGGTGCTGAATCCCAACGTCTCGTAGAGTCGGATGGCCGCCACGTTCGTCAGTTCTACTTCCAGCACGGCCGTTCGCACGCCGTCGTGCCGCAACTGCTCCATCGCCTCGCGGACCATCGCCCGGCCCAGGCCCTGGTGCCGGCACTCGGCATCCACGGCCAGGCTGTAGATGCGACTCAGGACGCCTTTGTGCACCCGGAACCGCAACAGGACCAGGCTGGCCACGACGCGGCCCTCGCGATGGACGACGCGAACATCGGCCGTACGGCTCCGCATCAGGTACTTCCATTGCCGCCGCGAGATGGCCAACTCGGCGTCGAAGCTGCGATTCTCCAGGGCCACCAGGTCGTCCAGGTCAGCCTCGCGGGCTTCCTCCGTGACGCTGCCGAAGCCGCTCGTTGCCGTCGGCTCGGTGCTCATCAGGGCCCCCGCATCGACGACGACCGCGACATCGGCCGGCGTTTCAATGACCGCAAATGCATCGATCGCCACTGTCGGCATTTCCACCGCAACGGTTGCGGTCTCTGCGGCCGGCTCATGCCGCGGGCTGCTCGGGGCGGCCACGACGGTCGCCGGCACCGGAACCATCCGCCACTTCTCAATCCGGAAGGCCGGCCGGTAGCTCTGCTTGGTGTAGGCCAGCGACGGAATCTCCCAGTCGTCGCCTGCGTTGCACCACGTGGTCGCCGACCACGCCTGGCGGCAGAACTCGCTGAAGATGTACTGGGCCGATCCGGCGAACGTCCGGTCGGTCTTCTCGATCAGGATGTTGCAGGTGTCCGCGCCCAGCAACTCGCCGAACGTGAAGCCCACCATCTCGTCTCCGACATAGAGCACCATGCCCTTCAGGCCGATGGCGTCCCAGTGGCGGATGGCCTCGCCCGTGGCGAAGCTCTCCTTGGCCCGCTTGATGCGGATCGTCTCGCCGAGGTTATCCTCGCTGTCGGCGTGCTGGCACTGCCATTTCGCCAGCAGGTCCAGGCACGGCTGCACATGCTGCGGTCCGAACGGCTCGGTCCGGGGCGCGTAGCGGGTCATGAACCGTTTGCGGTCGTGTCGCTTGCCCGACAGTTCGCCGCCGGCCAGGGTGATCATCTTCTCGGTCGAGTAGACGTAGTCGCCGCCCATCGGCTCGACCGTGAAGCCGGCCGGAAACCGGTCGCGGATCGGCCCGGTGACGTACTCGACAGCCATGTTGCCCTGGTGGCCGGTCTGGTGGTTGAAGTCGCGACAGATTTCGATGGACGCCCGCACGGCGGCCTCGAAGTCGCCGTCACCCATCGGAGGTGCGATCATCGTCAACCCGTTTTCACCATTGGCGAAGACGCACAGGTGGCCGTGCAGAACCGCCCAGCGCAGATGAATCGGGTGCCTCCAGATGAACGTCCCGGCAAAACTGTAGTCAGAAAGGCGGCTTGGGGTTGCTGCAAAGTAGGAATCGAAGAGGGGCTTGTCCTCGAGCAGGACGCCGCGTAGCCCATACGATCCGTCAGGATCGTCTCCCATTGTTCTCGGTTTGCTCCACTGCGGATTGCCGTCTCGGGCGTCAGGAAGCTCAGTCCTCCACTTGGAGGGCTTACAGAGCCGGCAGTTCAGCGCCCCGGCAACCCACGCTTTTCAATCATACCATCGGCTAATAGAAGTCAATGGGATCAGGGACGGATTTCAGAAAATTCTTTTTTTTCGGCGCCGTTCATTTGCCCGCCCGGCACCGCTCCCGGCAGGGAGACGCTGATGTCGCCGTCCGGTCGTCGGCAACTCAACGCCGCCACGATCGCCCGTACTCGGCGAAGTGGGCGTTGCGGTCGGCCGTCGTCTTGAACCGCGCGACGACCGCCTCGTCCAGGTAGCCTCCGTCGCCGGCCAGGACCGAGGCCGTATGGCCCACGAGTACGTCGGCTCCGAACAGGAAAGCCTCCACCACCGGGGCCAGATCCGCCGCGTCGAAGTCGTCCACGAACTTCAGCCCCGGAGCGTTCAGCTCCGTGCCGACCACCAGGGGCAGGTCCCGCTGGCCGGCCAACTCGACGGCCCAGTACAGGTTGGCCACTTTGGTCTTGCGGACCGCGGCGTCCTTGAGGTTCCAGTTGCGGTCGGGGATGATGTTCATGGCCGCCGAGCCCGCAGCTATCTGGAGATCCAGAAGCTCCTCGATGTCCTGCTCGCCCTGGCTCGTCCCGTCCAGCCAGGTCATCGTCGGGATGCTGCCCATCGACAGGGCGAAACGGTTCATATCGCTCATCAGCGGGAAGCTCTCGGCCGTCGGGGTTTGGTAGCCCACGCCGCCGCTCTTCATCGTCTTCGAGCGGATCAGGGCCTGAAGCGAGCGGCTGTCGGCCACCGTTGCGGCCATCTTGTCGGCCGGCTGCCCGAGCTTCCCGGCCCAGAACCGCACCCGGTCCTCCATCTTCGGGAAGACCTGCTCGGCCTTCTTCTCGTAGGCGTAGCACAGGTGCCGCTCGGTCGGCGTCCCGGAGGGCGACAACGGCAGCACGTCCTCGGCGTAGTCCAGGGCCACCGGGTCCAGGAACGGGTTGACCAGTTCGACCACGGCGATATTGCGATTGCGGGCGTTGGTCCGAAGCATCTCGGCGAAGCGGGCCGCCTCCGGATTCTCAATGGCCGACCCCGTCACGCCCGTGACCATGTGGTAGGTGATGCCCGGCTCGCCCGGCGAACTGATCTCGCGGGTCGAGAACTCGGGGATGTAAGCCCGGGTCTCCATGCCGCCGACGGTCGGGATGCCCAGCAACTCGCCGGCCCGGAAGAACTCGTCGATGCCGTCGAAGACGTCGAAGTCCACCAGCCCGACCGCCCGCAGCCCCTCGCGGCGAGCCCGCCAGACGATGCGCGTCGGCGAGTAGCCCTCGGCGTTAAACGAATAGAAGGAGTGGGCGTGCAGGTTGACCTTGGCCTGCGGTTCGGGCAGGGCGATCCGCCCGGCCTTGACCATCTTCAGCAGATCGTCCAGGGTCTGGTCCCGCTCGGCCCGATCGAAACTGTCCAGTCGCGATTCAAGTTCGGCAATCTTCGCTTCCATGGCTGCACCTTCCTGCATAGTTCGTCAAAACGCACCGCCCGAAAGCCCCATTCTATAACACGTTCCTCGGGTCCGGGCAACACCATTCGCCGCCCGGACTGCATGGGTCCATTGCCGGAACTGTTTCAGAAGCTGACGCGGATGCGGCGGATGCGGCCAAGGTCGGCCAGGCCCAGGCCGCGGCGGGCGGCTTCGGCCAGGTAGGTCGGTTCGCGGCCGGAGTCGGCCAAGCCCTGCAGCCCGCGACCGAAACGGGCCGAGTCCAGAATGTCCCAGGCCACGCGGTCCACGGCCACGAAGTCCGTCCCGGCCAGGATCGAGCACTGGTTCCAGACCTTTTCGCGCGGGGCGCGCGGCCCGCCGTCGTAGATGCCGCGAATGGCGTTGACGATCGTCAGGCGATGCTTCTTGCGGATCATGTCACAGGCCACGAGGTCGACCAGGCCGGGCGTGCCGCCGGGGTCGAAGAACTCGCCCGGGTTGCTGATCAGGTCGAGGGCCATGTTCACCGTGCCGCACGACAGGCCGAACAGGCGGTGGTCCATCAGCGACGGCACGTTGAGAATGGCCGTGACCTGCTCGGCGGCGCGGCTGAATTGCGTCTCGCGTTTGCCGGCCGCGACCTTGTCCTTGAGGTAGCCGCGCAGGGCGGGGGTCGTTTCCAGGGCGGCCGTGTAGGGCGGGGGGCTCAGGAGGACGATCTTCTCGGCTCGGAAACCTCCCTCGACCAGACTCTCCACCAGCATCCGGGCCACCGCCGGCGAGGTCCGCAGGACGTCGGCCGAAATCGGCTGGAACTTGATGCCGATGATGTCCTCTTTGCTGAAGAATTCCTTCCAGGCGAAGATGCCTTTCTTGGTGCCGGTCATCTGGGTGAGGATGCGATGGACCGAACCGCGAAGGACGAGGTTCTCCTGGACATTGCCGAAATCGTCGAGCAGCTTCGGTTCATTGAACTCGTAGACGGCCCCGGCCGAGGTCGCGGCCTTGGCGGCCGGGCCGGCCTCCTGGCCGCGGAGCACGCGGGGCAACCCGGCGGCGCACAGGGCCCCCAGGCCGGCGATCGAACCCTTGAGGAATTCTCTTCGCGACAGGGGCATGGGGAGACTTTCCCGGCAGCGCCGTCAGTGAGGGGGCCATGGTGACCATCGGTGGCCGCCATGGCCGACTGTTCTACGCCCCTTCTGTGTTGTGGGGGCTTGTTGACCCGGCGCGCACAGCAACTGCCGCCGGCCCAGCGATCCGCTATGGGCATCGGACAGCCGGGGCGGGGCCCTTTAGCAATTCGTTCCCCCCGGCCCGGCGGCCTCCCCGCGGGGGCAGGGCCTCTTTGCGAGGCCGGGCAATTTCGCTTGCTCATCCGGGCGGCTTGGCTATAATAACCGTTCTTTTGGCCCCTGGCGGCGGCCGTCGTGCCGTCGCGGAGGTTCCGAATTCAAGCACACTCAGCAGGAGAGGTCGGATGTACGCTATTATTGACGATTCCGGTCAGCAGTTCCGCGTCCAGGAAGGCGACGAGATCGAGGTCGATCTGCGTGCCGCCGAGCCCGGTTCGACGATCACCTTCGATCGCGTCATGCTCGTCAGCGACGGGCAGGAGACCAAGATCGGCAAGCCCCTGGTCGAAGGCGCCACCGTGACCGGCGAGGTCCTGGCCGAGACCAAGGGACCGAAGCTGGAGATCTACAAGTTCAAGCCCCGCAAACGCTCCTCGCGCCGCCACGTCGGCCACCGCCAGAAATACCTGAGCGTGCGGATCGCCGAGATCAAGGCCTGACCGGTCCCGCAGCTTGTAGCGAACAACCCACGTCCGCGGCTCTTTGCCTTACCGGCAATGCGGCAGCGGACGTTTTGCTGCGCGCCCGGCAACGCGGGCCGGATTCGGGAGGACTGGAGGTGGCCGGGACGGGAACTGGGATGAGAGTTGGGATGTGGACTGGGATGGGGGGATTTGGGTTGGCTTGCGTTCCTCAAAGGACTTATAATCCACAACGGTTCTTTATGGGACGTCTGCGTCCCGGGGAGGCGGTCGTGACACGATGGATCGTTGTCGTTACCGTGGTCGGCCTGCTGGCTCTTGGAACGAGCGGCTGGGCGCCCGTTGTCCGTGCAGCCGAGGACGAGTCCGCGACCGACCAGGACGCCGGGCAAGACACCACCGTGCAGCCAGCCGCCACGGATGATTCCGGCGGCGCGGCGTCGCCGATGTTGTCGGGAACCGCTCCCAAGCGCCGCCCGAAGGACCATGGCGGCAAACCGTCGGACGAGGCCTCGTCCGAGACTCAGGAGGCGTCCACCGAGGAGAAGTCGGAGGAAGCGGCTCCTGAGACGGACCAGGCCGTGGTCGACTACGAGCGCAAGCTGACGGAGGTGGACCGACTGGTCGCCGAGGCCGAGAGGATTGAGGAGCAGGTCGCCACGGTCGAGACCAAGGTTAACGAGAAAGTCGCCGGTATGACCGACGGGGCCAAGCGCCGCGCCGATACGGCCGAACTCCGCGAGGAGATCAAGGAAGGCCACCCCAGCGCGACCGCCAAGGCGTACCGCGACCTGACGCTGCACCTGGCCACGGCCCAGCAGAAACTCGTCACGGCTTACGGCAAGGCCCTGGGCCGCTGTGACAAGGTCGTGAAAATAGAGGCCCCCAACGAGTCGCTGAAGGTCCGGGGCGACGCCCTGTTGGCCAGTCTCAAGGACAAGACCATCTCCGCGCTGCTCAAGCAGGCCACGATCTACGAGCGCGTCAGCGAAACCCAGAAGATGGACCTTTGCTACAAGCAGATCCTGGGCATCGACAAGGAGAACTCTGCGGCCCTGAGCTACTTCAAGGAAAAGGAAGCCAAGAAGGAGTAGGGCGGCTTCTTCCTCGCCCGGCGCCGCACCTGCGGTCGGTTTCAGCGCACTATCCCACCTTCCCATGGCCTGCTGCGTACCCTTTGCGCACTGCGGCTTTTCGCCGGCACGTTCATGATTGACCGATTGCGCCAACGAGGCTAGACTTACGCCCTTTGCCGCCGCTGCGTCCTGCGATGACCTCCGCGTGTGGACCGTCGCAGCCGCCTCTGCCCATAGGAGACGCTCTGTGCAGAATCTGGATGAACTTCACCACATGGTCTGGGACGCGTCGTGGATCTGGAGCCGCGACTTCGGCGACCCTGCCTACTCGGTGCGATACTTCCGCCGCACGTTCGACGTGAGCGATCCGTCGACCGCGCGGCTCGTGGTCCACGTCTCGGCCGACAGCCGCTACCGTTTCTTCGTCAACGGCCAGCTCGTCGGCCGCGGACCGGCCAAGGGCGACTTCGAGTACTATCCGTTTGAGACCTACGACCTGTCGGACCGACTCGTCGCGGGGACCAACGTGCTGGCCGTTCACGTCATGGCCTACGGCGTCTACGGGCCGATCAGCGAAATCCACGGGCGTCACGGGGCCTTCGTGCTCCAGGGCGAACTTCAGGACGGCCCGCGGCGCCAGTCGCTGAACACCGACGACCAGTGGCGCGTGGCGACGGACCGGGCCTACTCGCCGGTCCACTACGACCAGTATTGCAAGAGGGTCTTCTACGCCGTCAACCCGCAGGAGCAGTTCGACGGACGACACTATCCGTGGGGCTGGCAGCAGGTCGACTACGACGACAGCGTCTGGGAGCCCGCCCACCCGATCGCCCGGGCCAGCGGCCGCCACCAGGGAGGCCACCCGCGGTTCGAGTGGCGACTGACGCCGCGCGAGATCGAAATGCTCGCCGAGCGACCTTTCCAGGCCGAGGACGTCCTCGACGGACCGCTGGCCGACGACGTGCGAAAGCTCCTCCGCGGATCGCGCGGCCACGAGGTCACCCTTGCGGCAAACAGCGCCGCCGACTTCACGGTCTACACCGGCCAACTTTTTACCGGCTATCCGACGCTGACGACCGCGGGAGGCGCGGGAGCGCAGATCACGTTGACCTATGCCGAGGCCCTGACGCGCGACGGCAAGAAAGGTCGCCGCGACGACCTCGCCTGGGGCCAGGTCGACTTGGACAATCCGTGCGACGTGGTGTTGCCGGGCGGCGGCCGGGACGAGGCCTGGCAACCGTTCTGGTTCCGGTCGGCGCGGTTCATCCGCATCCGCATCACCACGGCCGACGAGCCGCTGACCCTTCGCGGCCTGAAGTTCGACTTCTGGTGCTATCCGTTCGAGCAGCGCGGACGGTTCGACTCCGACGATCCGGACCTGAAGGAAATCTGGGACGTCTGCTGGCACACGGCCCTGTGCTGCGCCCACGAGCACTACGAGGACTGCCCCTCGTACGAGCAATTGCAGTATGTCAGCGACACGCGGCTGCAGGCCCTGATCAGCTACCTGGTGGCCGGCGACGACACCCTCGGCCGCAGCGCCCTGCTGGCCTTCGACCGTTCGCGGATGTCCGACGGCATCACTCAGAGCCGCTACCCTTCGAACTACCACCAGATCATCCCGACCTTCAGCCTGCTCTATGTGCTGATGGTCGAGGACCACTACCGCCACTTCGGCGACGTGTCGTTCCTGATGCGCGTCGCGCCGGGCATCGGCCCGGTGATGCACTGGTTCGAGCGGCACATGAACGACGACGGCCTCGTCGGCTTCATTCCGTGGTGGGTCTTCGTCGACTGGTGCCGGCCGCAGTTCCCCGAAGGCGTGCCGCCTGAGGCCCGCACCGGACCGTGCACCGTCGTAAACCTGATGTGCATCGCCGCTCTGGAAAGCGCCGCGCGGCTCTATCACGTGGCCCGTGACCACCATCATGCCGGCGTCTACGAGCGACGCGCCGAGGCCATGCGCCACGCCGTCCGCCGCGCCACCTGGAACGACAGCGAAGGCCTCTTCGTCGACGGCCCCGGCAGCTCGAACCTCAGCCAGCATGCCAACCTCTGGGCCATCCTCACCGACACCGCGACGCCCGCGCAGACCGAACGCATCATGAAGCGGCTGCTCGACGATCCGAAGCTGACGCAGACGACGTACATTCACGACTACTACCTGTTCCAGGCCCTGCTGAAGGTCGGAGCCTACGACCGTCTCGACGAGATCGTCGGCCGCTGGCGCAAGATGATCAACTACGGCTTCTCGACCTTCCCCGAAAGGCCCGAGCCGACGCGCAGCGACTGTCACGCCTGGTCGGCCTGGCCGATGTTCGAGTTCCAGCGCGTGCTGCTCGGCGTGCGTCCGGCCGAGCCCGGCTACAAGTCGGTGCTCATCGCCCCGAAGCCGTTCGGCAAACTGACCCAGGCCAGCGGCCGCGTGCCGACCTGCCGCGGCGACGTCGACGTGGCTTGGCGGCGCGACGGCGACCGCTTCGCGATCAAGGTGCGGCTGCCCGATGCCATGCCGGCTCGCATTGAACTGCCCGACGGCACCGTGCAGGTTCTTCCGGCCCGGACCGAGACGACCTTCGGCGACCGGGATATCGGCGGGAAGTTGACGCTGTAAACAGGGCATTGTTAAGATAGCCAAGATGGGACGACTCGGTCATTATTTGGACTGATAATTGGCTTCCCGCAGGACGGTATTTCTGCGTGAAGCTGGATAATCTGGAAGCGTAAGTGCTTGTTGTGCATTGTTTTGTGCCTCGGCTGCCGCGTCAGGCAATATCTAATCGGTTGTCGGGGCAACGCCGATATCTTATCACGGAAGAAGAAAACGCCCCTTTCAGGACTGGCGGGGCGATAAGCGGTGGGCGGGCACGGACGCACGATGTACGACCGCCGCGGTGGTGAGTGGGCGCAGCGGGTCTGCCCGATCGCGAGGCGGGCCACGGTGGTTCGTGGGAACGAACGCCGCACACTTGGACTGTCGCCGATGAGAGGTGTATCTGGATGAAGATTGGTGGAACCAATGGCGTCGGGGGGCCGCAGAACGTTTATCCCGGCAACGGGCCTAAGCCGACAGGCAAGGCCGCGGCCAAGCAGCCGGCTGCACAGGCCGACAGCGTAGAGATTAGCGAAGCGGCGCGCATCAGTGATGCGATGTCGCGGCTGCCCGAGATTCGGGCCGACAAAGTGGCGCGGGCCAAAGACTTGATCGCCCGCGGCGAGATGGACACGCCGGAGCGGATGGACATCGCTCTGGACAACTTGATTGGCGACGTGTTCGATTTTCCGCAGGCTGAGTAGCCGCTCGAGATTCTGCCTCCGCAGTTCGTGCTGAGAACGTCGTATTGATGGGACTTTGGCCGAGCCACCCACGCGTGGCTCGGCCATCCTTTTGCGCGCACCGGTGTTTGAGCGGCAACGTTCGGTCCGAACGGTGTTGATTTCTTCAAGGCGGCGGTGCACACTGGCGGCCTGAGGCTGCCGACACGTCACGCTACCGAGTTCAATCCAGGACGTCTGACAAAGGGAGACAGCCATGCGAACGAGCGTCTGCGTCGTAACGAGTGTCGTGCTGCTGGCGGCGTGTCTGGGCGGATGTGCTGGACCGGCCGCGGGGCCGTATGCCCAGTGGCGACATGGGCCGCCGGACGATGCCGACTTCTTCCCCATCGCGGTCTGGCTCCAGGAGCCCGCCAATGCCCCGAAGTACCAGGAGCTTGGCATCAATGTCTACGTCGGCCTGTGGAAGGGGCCCACCGAGGAGCAACTGGCCGAACTGACCCGCCACGGCATGAAGGTCATCTGCGAGCAGAACGAGGTGGGCCTGAAGCATCGTGACGATCCGACGATCATCGCCTGGATGCACGGCGACGAGCCCGACAACATGAAGCGCAACGAGGACGATACCAAGTGGATCCCCGTGGCCAGCCCCGAGGAGATCATCGCCGACTACAAGCTGTGGCGGCAGCGCGACCCCACGCGGCCCGTCTACCTGAACCTCGGCCAGGGCGTGGCCAACGACGCCTACAAGGGCAAATGGGTCCGCGACCATGCTCTCTACGTGAAGTTCATCGAGGGTTGCGACATTGTCTCCTACGATATCTACCCGATGCGGACCGGCTATGCGGAGGAGCACGGCAAGAACTACCTGGTCCCGTTCGGGGTGGACCGGTTATACAAGTGGTCCAACAGCAAGACGATCGTCTGGAACATCTTCGAGACCATTCCCTTGCCCGAGGGCAAAGAGGGCCCGACGCCGCACACGATGCGCAACCAGGTCTGGGCCAGCCTGATCCATGGCTCGACCGGCATCTGCTACTTCGTCCACCAGTTCCGCCCGACGTTCATCGAGGCCGGCCTGTTGGCCTATCCCGAGATGGCCAAGGCCGTGGGCCAGATCAACGCCCAGATGCAGCAGCTTGCCGCCGTTCTGAATTCGCCCGACGCCGGCGACCTCGTGACCGCCACCGCCTACCGCACCGGGATTCCCGTCGACATCACGGTCAAGCGACACGGCGGCTACGTGTACGTCTTCGCTGCCGCGATGCGCGACGGCGAGGCGGCCAAGGTGACGTTCCACGTCCGACCGTCCGATGCCGCCGTGCCGCAGTCCGGCGCCGTCGAGGTCATCGGCGAGAACCGCTCGATCGACATGGCCGACGGCCTGTTCGCCGACCAGTTCGGCGGTTACGACGTGCACCTGTACCGGTTTCCGCTGAAGAAGTAGGGGGGCACTGCCCAGGAAGGTCGCGGCCATGGCTGCCGGGAAGAAACGCGCGCCGCAGTTCGCCCCGTCGCTCTACCATCGGGCGATCATGCGCGACCTGAAACCCGCCTTGTCCTATGACGGCGGCAACGTGCGGACCTGGCAGCGACGGCTGCGGGCGAAGTTGCGGCAACTGGTCGGCGTGATGCCCGACGCCCGCGTGCCGCTGCGCGTGCGCAGCCTGTGGCGCCGCGAGCACAAGCTCGGCACGATCGAGAAGATCGTCTTCGCGAGCGAGCCGCACGCCGACGTGCCGGCCTTTGTCTGCCTGCCCAGGGGCGTCAAGCCGCCGTACAGGTTCTTCATCTGCCTGCAGGGCCACTCGACCGGCATGCACAACTCGATTGCCGTCGACCGCGACGATAACACCAAGCCGATCAAGGTCGAGGGCGATCGCGACTTCGGGCTGGGTTGCATGGAGCGCGGCCTTGCGGCCCTGTGCATCGAGCAGCGAGCCTTCGGCGAGCGGCGCGAGACGGTCCAGAAGCAGATCGCCACGCACCCGTGCCACGACGCCACGATGCACGCCCTGATGCTCGGCCGCACGCTGATGGGCGAGCGCGTCTGGGACGTCGATCGCGGCATCGACTACCTGGCCTCGCGCGGCGACGTGGACATGCGGCGGCTCGGCGTCATGGGCAACTCCGGCGGCGGCACGATCTCGACCTTTGCGGCCGCGCTGCTGCCGCGGCTCAGGATCGCCATGCCGTCGTGCTACTTCTGCACCTTCCGCGACAGCATCATGTCCATCTACCATTGCATGGACAATTACATTCCGGGGCTGCTGCAATACGCCGAGATGGCCGACGTGCTCGGGCTCTTCGCCCCGCGGCCGGTGGTGGTCGTGGCCGGCCGCGAGGATCCGATCTTCCCGATCGCCGGTGTGCGCAAGGCGTTCAAGGACCTGAAGCGCATCTATGCCGCCGCCGGAGCCGCCGACCGTTGCCGCCTGGTCGTCGGGCCTGAGGGGCACCGCTTCTACGCCGACCTCGCCTGGCCGCGCGCCCTGGCCCAGCTCGACCGTCTCTGAGTGTGGAGTCCGTCGGTGACGTAGGACGTGCGGCCGGGGTGTCGGGATAGGACGTGCGCCGGAGAGCGCCGTAGGGGCACGGCCTGCCGTGCCCGCTGAATTTCGGGGGGTGGCATGGCCACGCTCGCGTGGCCATGATCCTGCCTTCACGCAGTGTGCCACGGCGGGTCTCGTCCCGAAAGGGGGCAGGGTGCCACGCTTCTGCGAGCAGAAGCGTGCTTACGGGTAGACAGGGCGGCTTCAACAAGCCCGGTGCTCCAGTTCCCACAGACAGGTCTTTGCATCCCTGGCGACCAGAGGGGCACCATGCGTGACAAGCGGTTTCACGAGTGGTATGTCTTCGGCTTGGCCCACGACCGCCAACGCGTGGATTCCCTTCCGGACCCAAGTAGTATCTTCCGATGCCAGGGACTCGATCGCCGTCTGGCGCAATTCCTCGATGAACTCGGGGCGTCCTTCCGCTATTTCGTAGACATATTCCCTGTAGAGTTGCATCCAGAATGGTCTGTCCATGTCGTAGCCGCAGCTCCTCTTCATGAACAGAAACGCCTCGCTGTCTTCCTTCATCGCCCAGTCTCCAGCTAGGCCGAAGATCGGCCCCGTTTCCGCTTGCCGCGAGCCTTTGCGCCAACGTCGCCGCATCACGCTTCGGTCTCGACGAACATCTCCGTGCCGCGATCCTTGCGGCACTTGTTCCACGGATAGACGCGGCCGCTCATGGCCACGTAGACTCCGGGCGGCAGGACGTTCAGCGCCCCGACCGCCAGGCCGAAGTTGAACTGCGCGTCGCTGTCGGCGAACTTCTCCGGACGCATGGCCCCGGTCATGACGATCGTCTTGTCGGTGATGCCGCTCAGGACGGCCGCCGTCTCGATCATCGTGTCCGTGCCGTGGGTCACCAGGATGCGGTCGTCCTCGCACTCGCGGCACGCCCGGGCGATCGCTTGGCGATCCTCGGGCGTCATATCGAGGCTGTCCTTGCGAACCACCGACTGCACGGAGTACTGGAAGTTGACGTTTCGCAGGCGATCGAGCACGCGCTTCACGGCCGGCTCGCCGACCTCAAAGTTGTAGCCGCCCAGGTCGCACGAGTAGTCCTTGTCGATGGTGCCGCCCGTGCAGATGACGGTGATCTTCAATGCCGTAACCTCGCTGATGTGGGAATGTTCCTGGTCGCACTGCGCTACTTGACGATCTCGGCCTCGACGATCTCGAACGTGCCGAACTTGCCGAGCAGGGCCGACCAGTCGCTCTCGTCGCCCAGGCCGGTGCCCAGGACGATGCGGCCGATGGTATAGTACGGAGGAGCGACCGTGGCGTCAACGTCCCGCCACTTGCCGCCGATGTGCACTTGCGTCCACTGGTGGGCCCCGAAGACGTTCGCCTGCGTACCGACCCGCCGCACGTAAATCATCCCGGTGGCTGTTCGCGCCGGAACACCCGCCGCGCGGCACAGGGCTGCAAGCAGCACGGCGTGCTCCGTGCAGTCGCCCTCGCGCGAGCGGATGGCTTCGGAGGCCGAGGCGTAACCGACCGAGAGGTTCTTGCTCGACAGCCGCCGGTCCACCCACGTCGCCAGCCGCCGCACGGCCTGCACCACGTCGCCGGTCTTGCCGATCTCGCGGCGGGCCGTCTCGACAATCAACTCGTCGTCGCTCTGGACGTAGCGCGTCGGCTTCAGGGCTTCCAGTGCCGCCGCGTCGCTGCCGTCGTAGGGCAGGGCCTGCGACCCCGCCACGGCGTTGCTCTCGATAGTTACCGTGACCGTGCCGTCGAACGCCGTCTCGACCTTCTGGCTGTCGGTCTGCGGCACGTCGATCTTCGCTTCGCCCTTCGGTTTCAGCGTCAGCACGAGCCGCGAGGCCAGCACGGGCAGCGGCTTGGGGCAGGGCACGTACGAGCCGGCGAAGAAATCTTCCGTGCTCTGGACCTTGCTCGTGGCGAAGGCCTTGTCGCAGCGGACGAACTGGACGCGTGCGTGCGCCGCCGGGCCCTCGATGCGGACCAGCCGCCCTTGGTCGTCCAGGTGCCGCACCTCCAGCACGTCGCCCTTGGGCAGGTGGATCAGGTGCTCGACACGCGTGGCCTCGAGCACGCGGCCCAGCAGGTCGATCTTCTCCTTGCCGATGATCGTCACCTCGATCGGCACGGTGGCCATGCTGGTCGCCGAGAAGCTCTTGATCGTGAAGTGCGTGCCGGAGGCGAACTGGTGGCTGCGGGCCGCAAGGCGCTCGCCCTCGGGCATCAGCGCCTCGCTCGGGTAGTCGGCCGTCATTGTCCGCGTCTGCCCGGCCGTTTCCTGGGTGACCGTCCAGCGGCCGTCGTCGCCGCGACGGCCCACGGTCCGCGTCACGGAGTTGCTGTCCTTGCTGATCGTCTCGAAGCCCAGCGGCTTGCCGGCTGTCGTCTCCTCGTTGATCGTCTCGATGACCATCTCGACTTCCGACCCGTTGCGGAGCACCGTCGTGACGATCTTCTCACGCGACGTGACCTTCTCGCCGTCGACCGTTCGCTCGCGGACCATGTGGCCGACCTTCTGGTCCGCGACCATGACGGCGTAGTAATCCGTTTCGGTCTCGGCCGCCGCGGTCCAGGCCGCCGGCAGAAGCAGCACCGCGAGGTTCATGGCCAGCAGGCGTCGCATCTATCAGCCTCAACGCACGAGGTGGCGAAACGATCTGCCTATTCGCTGATCTCCACGTCCGTCACGTCGAACAGCCCGAAACTCGCCAGCAGGCTCAGGAAGTCGAGCGACGCGCCGTTGCCGGTCATCAGCGTGATGGACCTGGGACCGTAGCTGACGTTCTGGACCGTGGCGTCCAGATCGACCCATTTGCCGTCGATGAAGACCTGCGTCCACTGGTGGCCGACCAGAACGTGCTCTCGGCCCATGACTTCGTCCACGTAGGCCATGCCCGAGGCCGTCCGTGCCGGGATCCCCACCGCGCGGCACATGGCGGTCGTCAGCACCGAGTGCTCCGTGCAGTCGCCCTGGCGGCTCTTGAGCACCTCCGAGGCCGAAGCGTAGCCCACCGAGAGGTCCTTTGTCGTGATGTTCTTGTTGACCCAGTCGGCGATTCGGCGGGCCGCGCCCCAGGCGTTGGTGTCTCCGGCCACGGCCTTCTTGGCCGCTGCGACGATGGCCGGATCGTCGCTCTGCACGTAGACGGCCGGCTTCAGCGCCTCCTGGGCCTCGGCGTTGTCGCCGCCGTAGGGAATCGTCTGCGCCGACTTGGGCTCCTGCCGCGTCACGGTCACGCGGACGGTGCCGTCCTCGCCTGCGGCCACCTGCTGGGCGTCGGTCGTCGGGATGAGCAGGTCCTTCTCCTTGCCGGGTTTGGCCTTCAGCACGTAGGTCACCTGCTTGGCCTTGGCCGGAACCGCCTTCGGCAGCTTGACCAGCGACTTATCGAAGAAGTCCTTGGTGCTCTTGACCGGGCTCAGGGCGAAAGTCTTGTCGCACTGGTACGCCGTCACCTTCATGCCGGCCACCTCCATGTCCGACCTCAGGATGCGGTTGTCCTCGGTCACGTAATTGATCGTCGGGATCGTGACGTCCATCGGTCCCATCGGCGTCGGCGCCTGCATCGTCATGATCGCCGTCACCTTGATGCCCTGGGCGATCCGTCCGAAGAGATCCACATCCTCTTTCTCGCCCACCGTGATCGCGGTCTTCGCCGCCGTGATGAAGTCCGGCACGAAGCTCATCACCTCGTAGCTCGTGCCGGATTTCAGCCCGCGCCGTTTAATCTCCAGGTCGAGGCCTTCGGACATCAACGCGCCCTGCGGGTAGTCGACGGTCTCCTTGGCCACCTGCTCGCCGGACGACCGTTCGACCGCGATCTTCCCGTCGGGACCGATCGTGCCCTTGATGGTCGACGCCATCATGCCCGTGGTGACGACCTCGAAGGCCAGCGGCTTGCCGTCCGCGGTCTCCACGGATTTGCCGACCTGCTTGATCGTCATCGGGAAACCCGCGCGGTTGATCGACATCTGCATCTCCGTGGTCGTCGTCACCTTGCCGTCGGCGACTTCGCGGGTATTGATCATGTACCCGACCTTCTCGTCGTCGAGCATGACGGCCAGGTACTCGGTCGTGGACTCCTCGCCGCCCCGCGCCTCCGTGGCCGCAATGCCCAGCGCCCATCCCATCACCCATCCCATCGCCACCAGCACCAATGCCAGACGCTTCACCATGGGTCGTTCTCCATTGGGGTTTCCTGCGACAATCTCCACGGCCGCCGCGGGCCGAACCGCTGCCGGGCAGTCTATCGCGCCTCCGTGTCGCGAGCAACGCAAAACGGCGCGTTCCCCGCGGCCAATGCGGCTGGCCCTTGACACCGTCGCCGGATCGGGTCGAATGGTGGGTGCCGGAGGTCGATGCGAGCCGGCAGGGCAGAGGACCTTTCAGAGGAGATCGGCCATGAACATTCAGGCTGCGGCTGTGCTGGCGGTTGTTGCGTTCCTCGGGGCGGACGAATCCGACAAACCCAATTCGGCGGTGCCCTGGAAAGGGCCGCAGGTGCCCATCTGCGTCAACGTCCAGAACATCACCAATGCCCCGATCTACCGCGACGCCGGCATCAATACCTACGTCGGCATCGACGACATCACCGAGAACCCGACCGAGGACTACCAGTTCAAGCCCGAGGCTGCGACGCTCGACAAGCTGGGCGACCTCGGCATGTACGCCTTCGTCTTCCAGGACGTCTGGGGCCACCTGAAGGACCACCCGGTCATCCTCGGCTGGCTCTCGAATGTCGACGAGCCGGACAACATCCAGTCCGACGGCAAGGCCGTGCCGCTCGATCGGTTCCTGGCCGAGGCGAAGAAGATCAAGGAGTTCGATTCGACCAAACCCTACGTGGTCTGTTTCGGTCAGGGCCTGATCAACGACTTGTTCAAGGGCCGCGGCATCGACCGCAGCGAGTACCCCAAGTACATGGAGGTCGTCGACTTCATCCAGTACGACGTCTACCCGATCACCAACTCGAAGCGGCCCGACGGCGAAAAGTACCTGGAGTTGACCGGCCAGGGCGTCTCGCGCATCCGCGGCTGGACGGGCAACGCCAAACCCGTCATGTGCTGGATCGAGACCACGCACATCAAGGATCCCGACAAGGCCCCGACGCCGGCCCAGACCAATTGCGAGGTCTGGATCACGATGGTCCACGGGGCTCGCGGCGTGGGCTACTTCTGCCACGACTTCACGCTCAAGGAGAAGCGGGCCTCGGCGCTGTCGCGCGACAAGGCCATGCTGGCCCAACTGAAGAAGACCAACGCCAAGCTGACCATGCTGGGTGACATCATCGCCACGCCTTTGGCCTCCGAGCCTGCCACCGTCCAGAGCCAGGGCGGCAAGGTCATCGCGTCATTCAAGGCAGGTCTGGGCCGCAAGGTGCCGGGTGTCAGTGCGAGGAAGGACGGCAAGTTGGGGTCCGATGATCCCGTGGTTTACTCGGCCGTGCTTTCGGTGAACGTGCTTGGCGAGAAGGCCGCGGCTACGATTCCGGCCAAGGGACTGACGAAGGGCGAAAAGGTGGAAGTCCTCGGCGAGGGCCGCACGATCGTCGCCGACACGGACGGCCAGTTCAGCGACGAATTCGCTCCGTACCAGGAGCATGTCTACCGCTACGGTGTTTCTCCTCTGGGGGACTGACCGTCCCTGCCACGAGGGCTGCAAAAGGAGTAGTGACGGCAGGCAGAATCTGCGCAGCCGCTGGTCGACGCAACGGGCTGTAGGGGCACGGCCTGCCGTGCCCGTTGCTGGCTGGCGGTTGGATTGAGCGTGCGGCCAGTTGCTGTTCGCTCTGAGACCACACGCGTGTGCCACGGCGGGTCTTGCCGAGGCTGTCCGATAGTTCATACCGCATGTGATCCTGCTATGATTGGCGACGGAGGGCGGCGAATCGCGGACGCCCGGCCACGACTGCAGGCCCTTCGCAAATCAGAAGCCGCGGCCCGAAGGGCCGCCAGCACTTTAGCCGGGGGCGAAGCCCCCGGTTCTCGGCCTCCCCAAACTCCATGAGCCCCGGAGGGGCGACACCTTTGCGGTCACTGAAACAGGTGCCGCCCCTCCGGGGCTCGGGCGTCTGTGATGTTTGGTTTCCGGGGGCTGCGCCCCCGGCTAAACTCTCGTCGGCCCTTCGGGCCTTGGTTTCTTGGGTGTCGACAAGCTGCCAGCGGAACGGGTACCTCGTCTGCCGCACATGGCTTGCCCTCGGTCCACAATTATCGGACAGCCTCGGCAAGACCCGCCGTGCTCATTTCCACCGGCACTGCCTCTGCCTGGTCTTGTGCTTGAGAACGGTTCACACCGTCTTCAGGAACGTGGCGATGGCCTGCTCGATCTCCGGCAGCAGGCGGTGCGGATCGCTGCCCTCGATCCAGATGCCGTGCTGCTCGCCGGGGCCGGGATAGGCGTACAACTCGGCCCGCGCCTTGACCTCGTGGCAGAACTTGATCATCCGCTTCGAGTGCTCGATGCCCACCAGCTTGTCGTGGATGCTGTGCGTGCACAGCAGCGGCGGCGACCACGGCTTGACGTAGCTGATCGGCGAGGCCTCGAAGAGCATCTGCTCGGTGACCGCCTCCTTGCCGAAGAAGTGCTGCAACTGTTCGCGGCGGCCCTCGGCGATCTTTATGTGCAGGTCCGTCGGCCCCGCGACGCTGACCATGCCGCGGCACTTGCCCTTGGCCAGCCGCAGACCCGTCATCAGCGTCAGGTGCCCGCCTGCCGAGCCGCCGATCACGACCAGGCCGCTCTTGCGATTGAGCGGCCCCATGGCCTCGTGCCCGCCGGCCAGCAGGAACTCGGCGGCCGCAAGGCAATCGTCGCCGCATGCCGGCCACGGGGCGATGTCCAGCAGCCGGTAGTTGATGTTGAAGACCGCGAAGCCCTGCTCGCATATGAACTGCGCGACGCCGGCCCAACTGGCCTTGTCCATGGCGTTCCATCCGCCGCCGTGAATGGCCAGGGCCACCGGGGCCTTGGCCGCATTGTCCGGCAGGTACAGGTCGCCCAGGCCGCGCTCGCCGTGAGCCGGCGCGTAGGCGATGTTGCTGATCGTCTTCATTTCTTCTGCTCCCTCTGTTTGATGCTTTGGCGGACCATGGCCAGCGTCGCATCGAGCGATCGGGCCAGGGCGTCGGCTCGCTTGCCGTATACGGTTTCGCCGTGATCGGCGGCCACTTGCCGCATGCGCTGCTGAAGGGCGACAAGACCGGCCTCGTTTGTGCGGTTGATGTTGAACGGCTTGTAGGCCTCGCGGAACACCTCTCGCGCCGCCAGTTCGTCGGCCAGTTGCGGTTTGATCTTCTCGATCTGCGCCGCCACGCGGTCGCGGCGATCGCCGTCGTCGGTCAGGTCGCGGGCCAGACTTTCCCAGGCCTCAAACGCCTCGACGGTGGCTCCCTGCGATTTCGTCTTCGCCACCAGCGCATCGACCACGCTGTCGCGCCGCTGCTTCTCCTGGTCGGTCAGGTGCGGCGAGCGAACGAAGTACTGCGTGTCCAGCCAGTCCATCGCCTCCGCGATCAGTTGGGCCGGCGCCCAGGTATGCGGTCCGTCCCAATCGACGAAACGGAAGACCATGCCCTGGTCCGCCAGATGTTCGTTGAGTTCGATGAATTCGAAGTAGTTGAAATCGCTTCGCCCCACCAGGCCGATGACGGCTCCGCCCGGCACCTTGGGCGTCCCGCTCCCGCTGCGTCCTGCGGCCATGCCGATCACCCCGGCGGCCGCATCGGCATGGGCGCGAAACATCTCGAACGCCACCCGCGAACCGCCCGACATGCCCGTGAAATAGAGCCGGTGCGGGTGCACCGTCATGTGCGCCTTCATCTCCTTGTGCAGGGCCGCGAAGATCGCTTCGTATTGCGGCCAGGGCAGGCCGTTCTGGCTCTCGACCGATCCGCAGACCACCCAGCTCAGCCGGTCGGCTGCCGCCTCGAACAGTTGCATCGGCACGCGACCGCGCGGCGAAAACACGAACAACACCGGCGTCGGCTGCTCCGGCCGGAAGCCGCGAGGCACGTAGAGGTCGTAGTGGTACTGCGACGCCGCGGCACAGGAGACGTTCTGATACGACTTGGACGGTTGCCATGAGCGTACCTTGTCCTCGGCCGCCGCCTGGCCGAACGCGGGCGCGGCCACGGCGAGAACGACGATGCAGCATGCGGTGAGGCTGCGGTAATCACTCATTGCCAACCCTCCCCGGTGCCTCGGCACGCGGTTGCCGACCTGGTGCGGCCGTGAGTATACACCGGTCCTGCATCGCGTGGAAGGGCCAGTAAGGTCCGCTTCGCAACCTCGTTGCCGCAAGGGCAGGGGCCTGATAGACTGATGCCGCCGTTCTGTTGAGGTGAGGACGATGATCGAGTTGAGCGACATTACCCTGATTCGCGACAATCGCACGATTCTGAAGAACGTGTCGTGGCGCGTCCGCGATGGCCGGCACTGGGCCCTGGTCGGAGCCAACGGCGCGGGCAAGACGACGCTGCTTCAGGTGGTCTGCGGCACCTTGTGGCCGACCGAAGGCGACGTTCGCGTGCTGGGCGAGCGCTACGGCGAGACCGACCTGCGCGACCTGCGGCGCGAGATCGGCTGGTTCAGCGCCGCCCTCGAACAGCGAATCAGCCCGCGCGAGGTCGTCCGCGACCTGGTCGCCAGCGGCAAGTTCGCCACGCTCGGCCTCGTGTTCGACCGGCCGACGCGCCGCGACCGGGCCCGCGCCGACGAGTTGCTGGAGTTCATGGGCTGCTCGCACGTCGCGCGGCAAACGTTCGGCACCCTGAGCCAGGGCGAGCGCCAGAAGGCCCTCATCTGCCGGGCCCTGATGCCCGACCCGCGGCTGCTCATCCTCGACGAACCGTGCACGGGGCTGGACCTGGCGGCACGCGAGCGACTGCTCGACAGCGTCGATCGTCTCGGCCGCCGCCGTGGCGGGCCGACGATGATCATGGTCACGCACCACATCGAGGAGATCACGCCCGCCTTCGGCCACGTGCTGCTGCTCAAGGACGGGCAGGTTGCCGCCCAGGGCCCCAAGGCGGACGTCCTGACCGCGGCTGCGCTCGGCAAGGCTCTCGGCGTGCGGCTCTCCGTTCGCCGCAGCAAGGGCCGCTTCTGGGTCACCCTGAAGTAGCGCGCATGGCACATACCCATGACCGGTGTGACCGGCCGGCGGTGCGCCGGCATTGACCCTGCCGGGCCGCCGTGCTACACTTGCCCGCTGGTGATGCGGCACATTCCCGCGTCCGTCGTTCCGGAGGCCCAGTCATGCCGATCATTAGCCTGTTGACCGACTTCGGCCAGGAATCATTCTTTCCTGCCGCCATGAAGGGCGTCATCCTCGACATCTGTTCCGAGGCCCGCATCGTCGACATCACACACGCCGTGCCCGAACACGACATCGTGGCTGGCAGCTACGCCCTCTACGCCGTCTACCGCCATTTTCCGGCCGGCACCATTCACGTTGCCGTGGTCGATCCCGGGGTCGGCAGCAAGCGGCAGATCCTGGCCGTCGAGATGGACGGCCACATTTTCCTCGTCCCGGACAACGGCCTGATGTCGTTCCTTCTCAAGACCAGCGCCCCGGACCGCATCTTCGTCGTCGAGAACCGCGATCTGATGGCCGCCCACGTCGCGCCGACGTTCCACGGTCGCGACATCTTCGCCCCCGTGGCCGCCCACCTGGCGCGGGGCGTCCCGGTCGAAATGGTCGGCCCCCAGGTCAACTCGCTCGTGCGGCTCGACATCTCCTCGCCCCGTCGCGTTGACGACGGCATCGAGGCCGAGATCATTGCCGTCGACCGCTTCGGCAATCTCGTCACCAACGTCCCGGGAGAGATGTTGCCTGCCGGACGCCAGGAGCGCATGAAGATTTCTCTCAGGGTCTCGGGCACGACCATCCAGGGCGTCCACCGGACCTACGCCGACGTTCAGCTCGGCGAGCTGGTGACCTACGTCGGCAGCGCCGGGCTGCTGGAGATCGGCCGCAACCGCGCCTCGGCACGTGACGTGCTCGGGGCCGGCGTCGGGCATCCCGTGCGGATCGTCTTCGGAGAGTAGCATGAACGACGATCCTCTGCTTGGCCACTCGCTCGACGAGTTGCAGCGTCTCGATGCCTCGTTCGTCTGGCACCCGTTCACCCAGATGGCCGAATACGCCGACCCGCTGGTGATCGTGTCCGCCGAGGGCAACTACCTGCTGGACGCCCGCGGGCGTCGCTACCTCGACGGCGTCTCCAGCCTGTGGTGCAACGTCCACGGCCACCGCCGCCCGGAAATCGACGAGGCCATTCGTCGCCAACTCGATCGCGTGGCCCACACGACGCTGCTCGGTCTGTCCAGCCCGCCGTCGGTCGAACTGGCCCGCCGCCTGGCCGCACTGACGCCCGGCGACCTCAACCACGTCTTCTACAGCGACAGCGGCTCGACGGCCGTCGAGGCCGCCCTGAAAATCGCTTACCAGTTCCACCAGCAGAAGCGCGACGCGGAACCCGGTCGCCGGCGCTTCGCCGCCCTGGGCAATGCCTACCACGGCGACACCCTCGGCTCGGTCTCTGTGGGCGGCATCGACCTGTTCCACCAGGTCTACCGTCCGCTGTTGCTGGACGTGACGCGCGTGCCCGCGCCGCACTGCTACCGCTGCCCGCTCGGGCTCGACTCCGCCACGTGCCGCATGGCCTGCGCCGACGAGATGGACCGCATCCTCGACGCTCATGCCGCCGAGTTGGCCGCCTTCATCGTCGAGCCGCTCGTCCAGGGCGCCGCCGGCATCCTCGTTCATCCGCCGGGCTACCTGGCCCGCGTGCGTCGGGCCTGCGACCGCGCGGGGTGCCTCATGATCGCCGACGAGGTGGCCGTCGGATTCGGCCGCACCGGTCGCATGTTCGCCTGCGAGCACGAACTGGTGGTGCCCGACCTGATCTGCCTGGCCAAAGGCATCACCGGCGGCTACCTGCCGCTGGCCGCTACCGTCGCGAGCGACCGCGTGTACGACGCTTTCCTCGCGCCGCGGTCGGCCTGCCGCACGTTCTACCATGGTCACACCTACACCGGCAACGCCCTCGCGTCAGCGGCTGCACTGGCCGGGCTCGACATCTTCGAGCATGACCGCGTGCTCGACCAACTGCCGGCGAAGATCGCCCACCTGGTCGAGCGTCTCGGCCCCATGGCCGAGATGCCCCATGTCGGCCAGGTGCGGCAACGCGGGCTCATGGTCGGCATCGAACTCGTGGCCGACAAGGTCGCGAAGAAGCCGTACCCCTTCGAACACGCCGTCGGCGACAAGGTCTGCGCCGCCGTGCGGCCCAAGGGTGTGATCCTGCGACCGCTGGGCGACGTCGTCGTCCTCATGCCGCCGCTCTCCATCACGCACGACGAGATCGACCTGCTGGTTGATGCCGTGGCCGAGGCCATTCGCGAGGTGACCGAAACATGAGCCGCCAGGCCAAAGGCATCTTCGTCACCGGGACCGATACCGACGTCGGCAAGACGGTGGTTGCCGCCGGGCTCGTGGCCGCCATGAAGCGCGCCGGCTACGACGTCGGCGTCATGAAACCCATTGCCACGGGCGGCGCGCACCGACGCGAAGGGCTCGTCAGCGAGGACGCCGAGTTCCTGGCCCACGTCTGCGACGCGCCGGAACCGCTGCACGTCATCTCGCCGATCGTACTCCGCGAGCCCCTGGCCCCGACCGTGGCCGCGCGGCGAGCCGGCATCACGATCGACCTGGACCTCGTGTGGCAGGCATGGCGGCTGACAAGCACCGTCCACGACGTCACCGTCGTCGAAGGTATCGGCGGGCTGATGGTCCCCATCGCCGACGGCTATCGCGTCGCCGATCTGGCCGCGGAGTTCGCCCTGCCGCTGGTGATCGTCACGCGGCCGAATCTGGGCACGATCAATCACACGATCCTGACGGTCGATGCGGCCCGGGCCCGCGGCCTGAACGTGAAAGGCCTGATCATCAACGGCCTGGATGCCGACGCCGCCGGCATCGCCGAGGAGACCTGCCCGGCTGAACTGGCCCGCGAGACCGGCCTGCCGATCCTGGCCGTCGTGCCGAAGGACGACCAAACCGATCCTCGCGAACCGTCTCTCGGCGACGCCGTGATCGAAGCGTGCGCCGCCATCAACTTCCGCTCGCTGCTGCGGGTGTAGCTGCGGGAGTAGAGGCACGGCGAGAGGCAGGGTAGCGGGTGCGAGTGCGGGTGCCATGGTCTAGCCACAGGCTAGGCCATGACAGGCTTTCGCCCCGCAATGAGCATCGATCGCGGCCAAGCTACACTTGACCACGGCACCCAGCAGTTGGGTGGTTGTTCGCAGTTGGAAAGGTGACAAGTCGCACGGCGGGACAAGACCGAGGGTGTCCGATCATTGGCAAGCTGTTTTGGCTTTGCTTGTTGTCGGCCAGGCCAGGCCTCTCTTCTCGGGGAGGACTTGAGCCCGTCGGTCGGTAAGGCCCGCAGGGCCGATAGTCAGTAGCCGGCGGCGCGAGCCGCCGGAAGTCTCGCCCTCGAAGAAGCCGAGCCCCGCAGGGGCGGCAGTCGGGCAGCCCAAGCAATCACTGCCGCCCCTGCGGGGCTCAGCAAGACCGGGAGGCACGATTCCGGGGGCTTACGCTCCCCGGCTACTGACTAGCGCCCCTGACGGGGCTGTAACGGCAACCGGCCGCCTGTTTGTAGGCCGGACAATTATCGGACAGCCTCGGACAAGACTCGCCGTGCACATGCGGAATCACAAGAGGGTGGCATGGACCACGCTTGTGTGGCCATGATCTTGCGGAGATGAATCCACTATGGCCCTGGAATTCGACGGCGACAAGTACCGCCAGGCGTCGGCCCACCAGAAAGAATGGGGCGCGCGGCTCATCGACGAACTGCACCTCACCGGCTCCGAGCGAATCCTCGACCTGGGTTGCGGCGACGGGGCGCTGACGGCACGGCTGGCTGACCTCGTTCCGCGCGGGTCGGTCCTCGGGATCGACGCTTCGGCCGGCATGATCGAAGCGGCGCGAGTCCATCGCAAGGCGAACCTGGCGTTTAGCCTGCTGGACATCAACGCCATCGACTTCGCGGACGAGTTCGACGTCGTTTTCTCCAATGCGACGCTGCACTGGGTCAAGGACCATCGCCGGCTGCTGGCCAACGTGCTGCGAGCCCTGCGAGCCGGGGGAGTGGCCCGGTTCAACTTCGCGGGCGACGGCAACTGCGGGCACTTCATCGCCGTGGTCCGCCGGATCATGGCCCGGCCGCCGTTCGCCGAATCGTTCCGCGACTTCGCGTGGCCGTGGACTATGCCGCCCGTGGACGACTACGAACGGCTTGTCGCCGAATTCGCCTTCGCCGAGACGCGTGTCTGGGGCGAGAACGCCGACCGCCATTTTCCGGACGTTGCAGCCATGGTCGCCTGGATCGATCAGCCGAGCATCGTACCATTCCTGTCGCACCTGCCGGAGCCGCAGCGGCAACCGTTTCGCGACGCCGTGGTTGAGGGGATGATCGCCGAGGCGCGGCAACAGGACGGTCGTTGCTTCGAGACGTTTCGCCGCGTGAACCTTCTGGTCCGGAAGGCGCCGCGGCGCTGACGGCTGCGTGAACCGGGCGCCGGCCCGGGAGCGGGCGGGCCGACGGGACGCGCGCGGCTGGCCGGCAACAGAAGACAGTCAGGAGGAGAAAGGCCATGCGTGAGTACCTGGAATCGCTGCGCGACGGTTTCCTGGCTCTTCCGCTCTGGACGCAGGTGCTGATTGCCTGTTGGGTTGGGGCGGTTCTGACCGTGGGCGTCTTGATCGTACGCCACTATCGCAAGCGTGCTCGCAGTCGGCGGCTGCGGCGCAAGGCACGCTTTCTTGTCCTGGAGGGAAAGACTGCGGCGGCGCTCGAAACGTATGTGCAGGCCGAAGCGATGTGGGCTATCGGAACGGCCTATGATTACGGTCGCGAAGACGACATGCGTGACGTGCTGGTTGGAATGTGGTTGGAAATAAGCGGCGTGTGTGGCTGCCAAGAGATTGACGAAGGCGTCAAGCAACTGAGTCTGAGCATCTCGGGCCAGGAGGCGATAGACGCCATACCCATGGGGCCTTTTCAAGGCGCTCACGGCAAGAGGCTTCGCATCGGGATGGAGGCGGTTCGCCTTGACAATGCGATCGCTGACATGAGGTCCAAGCTTCGTGCGCTGGTGATGCAGAAGGCGCGCGACATGGCCGCGAGCGAGGCGGAGTAAAACCCGTCTCATGGACACGAAGGCCCAGCAGTGGGTGCCATGGCTGCCCCGCAGCCATGTAGGATTTCGCGTGGACTCCTCATTGCATCGCAGTTGTACCGGGCACAACGGTGAGGGTGCCACGCGTCTACTTGTAGACGCGTGCTCGCGCGCAACAGGCCTGTCGGCATGCTTCTGCAAGCAGAAGCATGGCACCCCCCGGCCTTCTTCATGCGCATTGCCGTACGGCACCCAACGCAAGAAAACTTATCTGACACCGCTTAGTCGAACGTCACGGCGAAGCAGCCGCGATCGGTCAGGGCGGGCAGGGCGACGGGGCGAAGGCCGTCGAGGACGTGGCGGCGCAGGGTCACGAGCCAGACGGTTCGCCGGGCCGGGCGGCCGCCGAGGGCCTCGTAGCTCAGGCCGAGGGCCAGTTGGCCGTCCTTGGTCTGCCGCGTCCAAAGTTTCGGGCGACGGACCCAGACCGGGGCCGTCGGCGTGACCAGCAGCAACTGCTCGGGCGGCGAGCGGTCGGCCAGCGGTTCGGCCAGCAGCGTCCGCCCGTCGCCGTCCATGTCGATCGTCAACCACAGGTCCTTGGCCGGTTCGGCATCGAGGACGAAGTAGAGATGATTGTCGCCTTCGCGGATATTCACGCGCACGTCGCCGCCGAAGTCCACCGTCCGTTTGTCGTCGTCGCTCGACCGGGTCGCCGTGCTGCCCTTGTCCGCCGGCTTCCGTGAATTCTTGCCGCCGTCCTGACCGTCCTGCTTCGCCTGCTCGTTGCCGTCCGGGGCTGCGCCGTCCTTCTCGGCTTCCGTGGACGCCTCGTCCTCCTGCGGCTCCGATCCGCTCAGGCTGACGACGGTCACGGGCGGCCTGTCGCGGCGACCGGCCTGGACCCACTTCTCCAGGGCCACCAGTTGCCGCAACATCGGATCGCTCGTCCGGGCCAGCCGCTCGCGCAGGGCGATGGCTTCGGCCGGCGCGATGCCACGCGACGTCTCGCGCAGGCGGAGCCCCTGGTGGAGCAGGTCGTCGCGCTCCAGCAGCAACGGGGCCTGGCTCTCGATTTCCGCGCGGACGGTCTCGTACCGTGACAGCTTCGGCGCGGCCCGCGGCAGGATTGCGGCCGCATCGCCCAATTCGCGGCAGGCCGACAGGTCGAGCATCCAGGCCAGGTCGCGCAGCCGCCGCGCGGGCCAGCCGCGGCTCAGAGGAATAGTCATCTCGGCAGCGCGGCAGGCCAGCGGCAGATCGCCGCTCGCCGCGGCGCGATGCACGATGCTGCTCATGGCGATCTGTCCGAGGTGCAGTTGGCTGTGATGGTCGACGAACTCGGCGGCGCGGCCCAGGGCGAATCCCAGCCGGTCGTCGTCCAGGTCGGCGCGGAAATGCGGGAAAAAGTCGCGAGCCACACGCTGCCAGTCGGCACGCAGCTGGTGAGCGAACACGGCGGTGGCCCCGATGTCGCGGCGGCTCGCCGGGCTCGCCGTGCTGTCCTGGTCCAGGTCGGCCAGCAGGGCGGTGGGGTCGTTGTCGGGTCGCTCGACGCCGACGCGCAGGTAGCCCAGCGATTCGGCCAGCGGCAGCGGACGGTCGAGCACGAGCTGCGCCGCCATGTGGGCCCGGGCTCCGTGGTACGCGCCGAACATCTCGCTGGGCACCAGCGTGTTGACCGCCACGGGGAACTCGTTGCGGCTTCCCGGCAGGCGGTCGCCCGTGCGGTTCTGCGGATCGGCTTCCCACCGCCGTCGCACGCGGGCCTTGGCGCCGCCGACTGCGGCCGCAGCGACCCACGCTTCCTCGGCATCGCCGCTCTCGGGCGACGGGGACAGGACGACGGCTGGGTCCCACTGCCGGGCCACCAGGCGGACGGTCTCGATCATGGCCGTCGCGTCGGGCGCCTCGAACGGCGCGTGGGGCAACGGCGTCTCGGCCACATCGAACGCGGGCGGTCCGTCCACTCGGCTCGAGACGGCGAACGGCAACACCATGGCCTCGGCGCCGCCAAGGGCCCAGGCGGCGTCGCGCAGGCGTCGCTCGTGAACGATCAGCAGTTCACCGGCCGGCCGCGTGGCCGCCCAGAGCACGGTCCGGTAGCCGCGATCGCCGCTGAGCATGCTGACCAGCGGCCAGTCGCCGACCGATCCGTAGGGTTCGATCACGCACAGCGCGGCCCGCCGCGGAGCGTGGTGCGCGGGCGTCCAGTGGGCGCCGCCGTCGGTTGTTCGGTAGATGCTGCCGAACGGGCCGGCCACGAGGCCGTTCCATGCGTCGCGGAACCAGACGGCGTGCAGCGGTCCCGGCGGCACGGGGCCGACGGTCGACCACTTCAGCCCGGCGTCGCGGGTGAACTGGATGCCCGACGGACCGACGCCGACGAGCCAACCCTCGCCGGGCTCGTGAAAGTGGAAGGCCCGCGCACCGACGCTGCCCGGCGGCCCGTCCAGGCCCACGCTGCGCCACGAGCGGCCGCCGTCGGCCGTGCGGACCGGCAGGCCGGATTCCAGGCCGACGATCCAGTTGCGATCGTCGAAGACGTGCGCCGCCGTGATTCTTCCCGGCGGCGTCTGCCCGTCGATGCGGGTCAGGCGGCGCTTGTCGAGTTGCCATGCGGCGCCGTCGGCCGTTACGGCAAGGGCCTCGTCGTCGCCGGTCCATCGCAAGGCAAGGATCGGGGCCGGAACCTGTCCATCCGCAGGCCGCCACGAGGCGCCCGCGTCGTCCGACACGAGCAGGGCGGCGGGATTCCCCGGTCCGCTCTCGCCCCATGCGGCCAGCGACTTGCCGCGGGCGGCAAGACCCCAGAACCTGGCCGACGCCGTCTCGATCGCCTGCCACGAGCGGCCGCCATCGGACGTCTTCAGGAGCGCGCCGACCGAGGCCCCCTCGAAGCCCAGGTTCCAGCCGCCGGCGACAAAGGCCGTGTCGCGATCGACCATCGCCGCGGCGAGCAGGGACAGGTTTGCACCGCCCGACAGTTGCCGCCACGACTTGCCGCCATCGTCCGTGCGGAGCACCAGCCCGGCTTCGCCGATGGCCAGGCCGGTGGTCTTGTCGGCGAAAGCGAAGGCGTTGACGGCCGCCTCGTCGCTCAGCGGTTCGCCTTGGGCCGCGGCAACCGTTGCCCCCGTGACGACAACAAGGGCCGCCATCGTCCACCGCAGAGCGGAGGCAGTGTGGGAGAGGGCGGTTTCCAGTAATGCCGGTATCACGCGTACGTCCTTCTGGTTGGGCCATCAAGGCCAAAGAGGATTCTACCCGCTGGTCGGCAATGGCCGCAAGCCAAACCCCATGGCTGCGGCCGGACAGTATTATCCGTGTGGCGACCGGACTCGCGTTCCGTTTCGCGATGTGCCGCACGCTCCGCGCGGACGTTTTTGGTTGACCGTATTCGGAAGGCTGCCTATTCTGACCTGCTGATGACCGCTCGCGTGGTCCGGGCGGGTTCCAGGAAGGCGGCCGAGACGATGACCAGTGTTCGTTACGTAACCGACGGGACCTATGACCTCAGCACCGTGGCTCGCAAACTCGAGTCGCGAGGCGTGGTCTACGAGCAGGAACCGGGGCGATTACGTCTGGTGCCCGACGACCCGACCTATCCGGAGACGTTCCTGGGAAGCGACGGCGTGGTGGAGATCCGTCTCGATCCGTCGGCAGAGCAACGCGTCGAGGAGTTCCTCAAGGATCTGTCCTCGTGGCTGGGACTGGGACTGACGCCCGTGCGGTCGCGGTAGCGAACGCGTCGAGGCGATGTAACGCCAGGATGCCATGGCTGCCCGGCAGCCATGCCGATTGGCCTTGTCGCATCGCGGGTGCCGTGCAAGTCCCCGGCATCGCCGGGGGATCGAAGGGCAGGGACGATTCGTATCCCGCCGCAGTGCGGCGGGCTTGTTCGTCCGGCGATGCGCCATGACACCTTTGCAGGAGCAGGAGAGACGACGTTGGCAGACGGTACGTTCGGACGCATGCGGCGGAGCGAGTCGGTGTTGCTCGTGGTGGACATCCAGGAACGTCTGCTGCCGGCGATTGACGGGCACGAGCAGGTGCTTGCCGTCGCGGATCGTGTGCTGCGGGCGGCGCGGGCCCTGAACGTGCCGGTGCTCTGCACCGAGCAGTATCCGCGAGGCCTGGGGGCGACGGTCGAGCCGGTTCGCTCGAACGTGGGACCGGAACCGATCATCGAGAAATTGGCCTTCAGTTGCTGCGGTGCCGAGGGATTGCCCGAGCGGCTGGCCGCCTTGGGCCGCAGGCAGGTGATCCTGGTGGGCATCGAGGCTCACGTCTGCGTGATGCAGACCGTGCTCGACCTGCTGGCGGCCGGATACCGCCCGTACGTCGTGGCCGACGCCGTGTCGAGCCGCTTTGCCGCCGATCGCGACGTGGCCTTCGAGCGGATGCGGCAGGCGGGCGCCGTCGTGACGACGGCCGAGTCGGTCATGTTCGAGTGGCTCGAAGTGGCAGGCACGCCGGAATTCAAAACCGTCTCGCGCTTCGTCCGCGAGCGCTAGCGCAGGAAGGACAAACGAGCCATGGGCTTTCCGATTCACCGACCCAGGCGTCTTCGCGAGCACCCTGTGCTGCGAGAGATGGTTGCCGAGACGCGGTTGTCGCCGAACGATTTCATCATGCCGCTGTTCGTCCGCGAAGGCCACGGCGAGCGCCGGCCCATCGCCTCGATGCCCGGCCAATGCCAGTTGTCCGTCGACACGCTGGTCCAGCGGGCACGCGAGGTGGCCGACGTCGGCGTGCCGGCCGTGCTGCTCTTCGGCATTCCCGACTGCAAAGACGCCACGGCCACCAGCGGCACCGATCCCGACGGCATCATTCCCCGGGCCGTCCGCGCCTTGAAAGACGAGTTGCCCGACCTGGTCGTCATGACCGATGTTTGCCTCTGCGAGTACACCGACCACGGGCACTGCGGCCTGCTGGCCGAACGCGGCGGACAAACCACCGTGGACAACGACCGTACGCTGTCGGTCCTTGCGGCCATGGCCGTGGCCCACGCCCGGGCCGGGGCCGACGTGGTCGCCCCGAGCGACATGATGGACGGTCGCGTGGCCGCCATTCGCCGGGCCCTGGACGCCGAGTTGCTGGCCCACGTGCCGATCATGGCCTACGCCGCCAAGTACGCGTCGAGTTTCTACGGCCCGTTTCGCGATGCGGCCGAGAGCCCCCCGAAATTCGGCGACCGTCGCGGGTACCAGATGGACTTTCGCAATGGCGACGAGGCCCTTCGCGAAGTGGCCCTGGACCTGGAGGAGGGGGCCGACATCGTCATGGTCAAGCCGGCCGGAAGCTATCTGGACATCGTTCGCAGGGTGAAAGATTCTTTTGGGGTGCCCGTTGCCGCGTACCAGGTCAGCGGGGAGTATGCTATGATCAAAGCGGCCGCTGCCCAGGGATGGCTGAACGAGGAGCAGGTCATGATCGAGTCGCTGACAGCCATTCGCCGGGCCGGGGCCGACCTGGTTCTGACCTACTTTGCCGACCGGATGGCGGAACGGTTGAGCCGGCAAGCGTTTCGAGGAACTATTTGACGGAAGATTTACCCTCATCTCATTGACTTGCAGAGACGTTTCCTGTATCCTAGCACCTGCTGTCCGCGACGGCACCGTCGTTTTCCCGCCTGTGACTGTCGCATGGGGAATAGGCCAAATCACCCACGGAGGGGGCATTAAGGTCAAGGACGCATCGGGGGTTCGCCTAAGGCGCTTATGCGTGTCTTAATGCTCGGC
>JAFGPY010000267.1 GCA_016935955.1 Planctomycetota bacterium | reverse complement strand
CGCGCGTGCCGGGCCAGCCGGGCTTGCGATCCAGGACGAAACCGGTCTGGTCGCAGAAGGCCGGTACCGAGGCCTGAAGCTCGGTGACGCGCGGGTCGATGCCGGCCGCCACCAGGGACTGGCCGCCGCCCTGGCTCGACCCGCCGACGATCACGGTCTTGCCGTCCCACTCGGGCTGCGAGGTCAGGAAGTCGATGGCCCGCACGATCTGCAGGTACATGCCCAGGAAGTAGAACGTCTCGGGACTGTCGATGCCTTTGCTCGCATAGCCGCGCAGCTCGCCGTTGGTCAGCCCGTTGTAGAACTCGGCCGGCTTGCCGTTCGGCAGCCCGTGGGCGTTCAGGTCCAGGCCGAGCATGTTCTGCTTGGCCCTCATCCACGCCGCCTGCTGGCTGCTGCCGCGAATGCCCGCGCTGTGCAGCGACAGAAACGCCGGCAGGCTCTTGCGCTTGGCGTCCTTGGGCCGGCAGTAGTAGCCCGAGGCCGGCTTGTCGCCCAGGCAATCGAGCTGCACGTCGAAGCACACCACCTCGGGACCGTAGTTGACCTTCCGCTCCTCTTCGACCGGCGTGAGCCGCGCGTTCATCGGTACGGCGGCAAGTTTCTTCTTCTGGGCGTCCCAGAACTTGTCGAAATCGTTGGGCGCGGGCAGCGACGGCTTGATCTTGAACGGATCGACGGCCGCTCCGGCCTTGGCCGTCGCGCCTCCGGCCGCCGTGACCGTGACCATCAGCCAGCCCGGCTCCTTCAGGCCGCAGGCGATTGCGGCCTTGCCCTTCTTGAACTGGACCTTGCCCGAGTCGATCATCTTGGCCCCGTTGAGCTGGACCTCGTAGCTCGCTTCGTCCTCGGCGCCCGTGACGACGAACTGCACTTTCTCGCCCGAGGCGTAGACGCCGTTGTCGTGATCCGGCGCCACGCGCAGTCCGGCCGCAGCATCCTGCCCGGCGGCCCGCGAGCCGCACAGAACCAGGGTCATCATCCACACCGCCACGAGGCTCATACGCCGCCTGCTCAGAATCATCAGCCACCTCCGTCGAACAACCAGGAACAGTCCGTCATCCACCACGCGGTACGCTCAGTCCAAGTGAAACAATTCCTCCATGGTCGGCCACGGTGCGGCATCGGGACCGTCGACCGGTTCGAGGCACGGCCCGGTCAGGGCGTTCCATCGCTGCATCGCCGGATCAGCCAGCAACCGTTCACGGTCGGCTGCATAGTCGTCGCCGTCGTAGATCATGGTGCTGAAGATCAGGCCCGCGTGGTGGTAGATCGTGTAGTCGCGGATTCCGGCGCGGCGAAGGGCCTGGAGCACCTCGGGCCACACGGCCTCGTGCAGGCGGCGGTACTCGTCGAGCTTGCCCTGGCGAACGCGCATCACGCGGCCGATTCGTCGCATTGTCCTTCTCCGCTCAAAAGCCCGTGCCGCGGTCAACCAGGGGGTGCTTCTGCTTGCAGAAGCGTGCAGGCTGGCCGACTATCTGCGAGCACGCGTCTACAAGTAGACGCGTGGCACCCTCAGCCATTGGTACTGGCGGCTGCGAGCAGCCGCCCTACATGTCAGCGCTTCTTCGTCGGCTGCGAGCCGAGGACTTCCTTGGCGTCGCGGCGAATCTTCGCCACCAGGGCCTTCAGTTCCGCGGCCGTGCGGTCCGGGTGCATCCCGATCATCACGCTGCGGTTCAGGATGTCGAGCGTCCGCGGGCACATGTCCTTGCGGTAGTTCATGCGGCAACCGCGATTGGCGGCGAACTTGAACGGATTCATCGCCGGGTGGCAGGCCCCGGACTTCGTCAGGATCGGGTCCCACTCGGTGTAGGTGTGCCGCCCGGTGCGGGCCAGGATCATGCCGCCGGCCAGCTCGTTGAACCGTTCGGCCGCCGCGGCCGTGGGCAACTGGTAGATGACGTTGAGGCCGCACTCGTGCTCGGGGCTGTGGGCCGTGGCGGGCAAGAGGCCTGTGCCGGCGGTCTGGCGAAGGACGCGGGCCTTCATTCGCCGCAGGGTCCGGATCATGCCCGGCAGCCGCTTGAGCTGGGCCAGCATGATCGCGCCCTCGAACTCGCTGGGCCGCGACCCGTTGCTGCAGAACGGCTCGAAATCCTTCCGCCGCCCGCTCCAGTAGAAGCTGCAGCAATCGATCACACATGCCGCGCGGCGGGCGACGTCGGCTTTGTTGGTGACCACGGCGCCGCCCTCGCCGCAAGTCATGTTCTTGAAGTAGTTGAAACTGAACGCCGCGGCGTGTCCGATCGAGCCGACCGGGCGGCCCTCGTAGGCCCCGCCCACGCACTGGCAGGCGTCCTCGATGACCAGCAGCTTGCGGCGGCGGGCGACGCGCATGATGGCGTCCATGTCGCAGACCACGCCCCACATGTGCACGGGAATGACCGCTCGCGTCCGCGGACCCACGGCGTCGTCGAGCGCCGCCGGGTCGAGGGTGATCGACTCGTCGATGTCGGCAATCACCGGGATCGCGCCGGCGGCCACGACGGCCACGGCTGTGGCCATGTACGTGTGGGCGGGGACGATCACCTCGTCGCCCGGGCCGATGCCCAGGGCGGCGATGGCCGCCGTCAGGGCGCTGGTGCCGCTGGAGGT
>JAFGPY010000266.1 GCA_016935955.1 Planctomycetota bacterium | reverse complement strand
TTAAGGGAATCGCGGCCACGCGGATTGCCACCCGGGAAACTGGGCCAGTGTGAGACCTTTATGAAAACACAGGGTGAGATCGAAGCCGCCATCTCTGAAGGCATCAGCCGCTTCGAACAGGACTACATGGGCCGGGGACCCAAGGACATCCGTGCCCATTTGATTGGCGACCTGCTGGTGGTCCGCCTCCAGGGCGTCCTGACCGCCGCCGAACAGCATCTGGCCAGGTCCCTCCCGAGCGAGAAGGGTCGCGACCTCCTCAAGCAAGTGCGGACCCACCTGATCGAGACGGCGCGGCCGACCATGGAGGCGCTGGTTAAGGAGGCTACTGGCATCAAGGTGCTGAGCCTGCACCACGACATCAGCACCGCGACCGGTGAAGAGGTCGTGGTCTTCATCCTGGCCGAGCCCCCGCCGTTCCGCGAGACAAAGAAGGCGTAAGGTCTCTCCCCCTGTGTTGACCGCGCGGCGAGTCGAGACGGCGGGGATGATGGTGCTGCCTGACGGGGCATTTCAGGAGCGAATCGATGGCCATCGCCTCGTTCCCCCAGGGGAGGGCCAACCACAGGTGTGCCGCGACACTTCTCACAGCCCTGTCCTGTGTAGTGACTACGGTGGGCTGCGGCGGCCGCAACCTCATGTCTACGCCGAGCCTGATGCCTACTCCGAACCTGTGCATCTGTGCTCCCGACAACCCGTTTGCGGATGTGCCGCTGCCGCTTCGCACCAGCACGGTTGACGTTGTCTACGCGACTGATCGTGTGCCCGAAGGCGAAAGCGCCCAGGATCCCCGGTACGGCTTTCGTCGCTCGAAGTCGCTGGCCTTCGGGACGACGCGTGTGAGCATCGGCGAGGACCTGTCGTGGGATGAACTGGTCGCCGCCAACCGGTCTGCCGAACAGCGGACCCGCCTGCCCATGGGCACAATTGAAACGCACGAGCTGGGACGGTTCCCGATGACGCCGACGCCCCAGGTGGAGCGCGACGGCCAAATGGTGGAATCTCCGGGCAGTGCCGCGACCCGCTTGGCGGCGGAGGCCGGGTTCAAGGCCCTGCTGGCGGAGCGGCTGGCCCTCACCCCCAAGAAGGAGGCCTACGTCTTCATCCACGGCTCGGGCAGCCACTTCGAGGACCCGATGTACGTGGTGGCGGGGCTCTGGCACTTCATGGGACGCCAGGGCGTGCCGGTGGCCTACACCTGGCCGGCCGGCGGTGGAACAGATATTCTGCGCAATTACACCTATGATCGTGAGTCGAGCGAGTTCACGGTCCACCACCTCAAGCAGTTCCTGCGTCTGCTGGCCTCGTGTCCGGGCGTGGAGAAGGTCCACGTTATCGCACACAGCCGCGGGACCGGTACGGCACTGGCTGCCCTGCGGGAACTTAACATCGAGATTCGGGCCTCGGGTGGCGACACCCGGAGGGTCCTCAAGATCGGCTGCTTCGTTCTTGCGGCGGCGGACATGGACCTGGAGGTAAGCACACAGCGCGTCAGTGCGGAGCACCTGATGCGTGTCCCGGAACAGATGGTGCTCTACGTTTCCCCATCGGACTCGCAGCTTGGCATGGCCGAGTGGCTCTTCGAGGCCCAGGGTCGTCTGGGTCAGGTCGAGGCCGAGGACCTGCCGCGCCGCCAAACCGAGCTGCTCCAGCACTTGACCGGGATACAGTTCATCGACTGCAGCGTGGCCGGTTCCGGATCCGACACCCACGAGTACTTCTACGGCCACCCGGCAGTGAGCTCCGACCTGATCCTCCTCCTGCGCGATGGCCGCCGCCCCGGTGCCGAGAACGGCCGGCCGCTCTCCCCGAGAACCGGCGGCATCTGGCGAATCCACGAAGAGTATCCATCGCCGGCCAAGACTGGTGCAGGAAGGTGATCTACACGGGGAACGGGAACCCGTATTGTTCCGAAACTCATTTGCTTGTGAACGAAGTGGTAAAAGTGCGGCGGCCGGCGAGGCGGCGGCTGCGCAGGCTTTCAGCGTGCTTCGCCGTACAACCCATCCCTCTGCTCATCCCACCTCACCGGCCACGGCCTCATCAGCCTGCCCAGCGTCAGCCCGTCCGGCTCCTCGCCACGGACGATGGCCTCGATGATGTCCGGCGTCAGGCAGGCCAGCCGGAGCGTCCGAGACACATACGAATGGTCCACATGGAACCGCGTGGCCAACGCAATGATGGACGCCGCATCGCCGGATTCCAGTATCGTCTGCCATTTCCACGCCCGGGCCACGGCAGTCCACTCGGGCTTGATTGTCGGGCAAGGATCTGTCATATTGGCATCTGAAGAGCCCGGCTGTGTGGCTGGGCACGTTTCAAACGGGAAATGTCGGCCAAGGAGAGCAAGATGACGCACATGGCAAGTCATGGGCTGATAGTCCTGATGCTTCTGGCGGGCCTGGCCCCTGGGCCTGTTGCCGCGGATGAAAGCGGCGCCCGCCCGGCAGAGGCGGCAGAAGGCGTCGCCGCGGCATGGTCCCCTGCGCCCGCCTCAACGCTGACCCAGGAGGAGTTCCCGCTGCCGCGTCACGATCCGCGGCCGCTGATGCAGGCCCTGATCGAGCGCAAGCAGCCCACCGCGACCACGCCCTTCACCTTCGTGGCCGCCAGCGATTGGCACGGCCGGGGGACGGACCTCTTCGGCCTGTTCCAGCGGCTCAACCCGGACTTCGCCCTGACCATGGGCGACTTGGCCGACATCGGCTTCGGCTCAAGGGGCCTGGCCGAGTACCGCAAGCTGGAGCAGGCGGCCGGCGACTTCTTTCGCACGTGCCCGACCTGGTCGGCGCCGGGTAATCACGAGGTCGGCAAAGCCAAGTGGACGGCCGAGGAACGGGCCGAGGCCCGCCGGCGGTTCTCGGCCTACTTCGGCCAACCGCATGACGACGTGTTCAGCTTCACCTACGCCAACGCCAAGTTCATCGGCCTGCCGTTTGAGTTCTATGAAGGCGACGGATTGCTGAAGAGGCTGGAGGAGGAACTGGCCTCGGCCGAAGGCAGGCACATCTTCGTCTTCAGCCACCATGCCTACTATACCGGGCTGTGGCGGCCGAAGAATCCGGTCCTCGATGCCGCCACGGAGTTGTTCAAAAAGTACAAGGTGGTCGCCGTGCTGGGCGGCGGCACCCACGTCTACTACCGGCAACGCAAAGACGGAGTCACCTACATCCTCAACGGCACCGGCGGAATGCTCGGCCAGCTTCCCGGCAATCGCGATCATCCGACACTGCGAAACGCCTTGCCTGACGATGCCTGGTTTGGCCGCAATCCCGACGGCAGCGGCGGCAGCCATTTCATCCACCCGAAGCTGGAGAAGCCGATTCAGGTTAAGGGCCGCAAGACCTTCGCCGTGGCCATAACCGTCGAGGGGCCCAGCGTCACCATGCGCCTGGTGGACATCGAAGGCAAGCAGTGGGACACGGCCACGCTGGCCGGGCCGGCGAAGCAGGAGGCTGTCCCCGGCGAAACGGAGACCAACGCCCCTGCACCCGCAGAAGCCCCAGCAGCTACAGCCGCGCCTTAAAAGGAGAGGGAAAATGACTCACATGGTGTGCATCTTCAGTGAAAGTGGTAGTTTCCGACCCCGGAATTGAGTCACGGTTTCAGCCCGTTGGTCGGCTGCGGCCGTCGCCCGATTTTGGTTTCGGTGGCGGGCCGCTGTCCGAGCTTTCAGCCTCACTCGCCGCACAGCTCATTCCTCTGCTCATCCCACCTTACCGGCCACTGCTTCATCAACCTGCCGAGCGTCAGCCCGTCCGGCTCGTCGCCACGGACGATGGCTTCGACAATATCAGGGGCCAGGCAGGCCAGGCGCAGCGTCCGTGCGACGTAGGAATGGTCCACGTGGAACCGCGTGGCCAACGCGCTGATGGAGTCGACCTCACCGGCCTCCAGCAGCGCCTGCCATTTCCACGCCCGGGCCACGGCGCGCACCATCGCCTCCTGGGCGGGCACCTTGCCGGTCACGCTCCGTGGCAGCACAATCTCCTTCCGCCCGGCCCGCTTCTTCAGCTTCATCGGGATGCGGATGTGGATGGTCTCGTCGTCCGCCACCATGTGAATCGCCTCAGCCTCGGCTGTCCTGTTCATCGTCACACGCTGACCTTTCTGCTTTCGGCTTCCTCAGTCGTCTCCCTCAACTCCGTCACCAGTGAACTCAGCCCGTTCGTGCGGATGACCACGTCCATCGAATCGGGGTTCATGACGACCTTCTCGACGAGGAGCTTCACGATCCGTTCCCGCTCCCTGGGGAACAGCACCTCCCACACCGGATCGATGTTCATCAGGGCGGTGCGAACGTCGTCCTCCGTCGGCAGGCATTCCTGCATTGCCATATCGTCGCCGGCCTTGGCCACGGCGGCATGGTACGTTCGGGCGATCATCTCCGGGCTGCGGAACACCGCTCTCAGCCGGTCCACGACGGCCGCCTCGGCCACGCCCGCGGGCACGCTGCGAACGGTGCAGGTGTCGTAGCCGCTCTTGGTGGCCCGCACGCAGGTGTAGTAGGTGTAGCGTTTCTCGGGTTTCTTGACGAAGCTGACGCCCATCGACGTGCCGCAGTGGCCGCACTTGATGAGGCTCTTCAGGAGCGCGGGCGTCTCGGCTCTGGTCTTGGCGCCGCGAACCTTGCTGTTCTCCTGAATGATGGCCTGCACGGCGTCCCACGTCCGCCGGTCGACGATGGCCTCCTGCTCGCCATCGTAGACCTGATCCTTGTGCGGCACCTGCCCCAGGTACTTCGGGTTCGTGACCAGCCGGAACACTCGGCTCTTGTCCCAGGCGTTGCCGGGCCGCGTTGCACCTTTCTTCGTCGTCCACGCCTTGGTGCGTAGGCCACGGGCGTTCAGTTCCCTGGCCGCAAGGAGGGCGGAGCCAAGCTGCACGAACCGCTTGAAGATGTGGCGGACGAGTTTGGCCTCCTCGGCGTTGACCACCAGACGGCTCGTGGCCCGGTCGATGTCGTAGCCGAGGACTGGCGGGCCACCGGTGTGCTTGCCTTTCTTCTTGGCCGCGGCGATCTTGTCGCGGATGCGCTCACCGATGATCTCACGCTCGAACTGGGCGAAGGAGAGGAGGATGTTGAGCGTGAGCCGCCCCATCGAGGTCGTCGTGTTGAACTGCTGCGTCACCGACACGAAGGACACCTTGTGCTCGTCGAAGAGCGAGATGAGCCGGGTGAAGTCCATGAGGCTGCGGCTCAGGCGATCCACCTTGTAAACAACGACCGTGTCTACTCGTCCCGCCTGGATGTCGGCCAAGAGTAGCTTCAGGGCCGGGCGGTCCATATTGCCACCGGTGTAGCCGCCATCGTCGTAGCGCGCCGGCAGCGCCGTCCAGCCTTCGTGCCGCTGGCTCGCGATGTAGGCCTCACCCGCCTCGCGCTGGGCGTCGAGCGGGTTGAACTCCTGCTCCAGTCCTTCCTCAGTGCTCTTGCGGGTGTAGATGGCGCAGCGCACGCGGGGCGTGTCTTTCTTCCGTGGCATGTCGATCACGCTTCACCTCCCTTCGCTGCCTTCCGCCGCGTGAGGCCGAAGAACGCCCGGCCGCTCAGGTGGCTGCCGGTGACGGTCTTGGCCACGGCGGTGAGCGAACGGTAGATGCGGCCCTCGTACTCGATGCCGTCGCGAGTGACCGTGACCTCGATCCGCTGACCGCGCCACGTCCGCGCCAGCTTCGTGCCGGGCACAGGCAGGCCCTCGGTCCGGCGCCGCCGGCGTGTGGCCCGTTTTGTTCGACCACCGTAGTCCTCTTCGTCGGCGATCTCCCGCAGGCGATCCTTCGTCTCTTCCTTGAGGCCGCCGAAGGCCAGTTCCTGGATGCGGTAGGCCAGTCGCCGCACCAGGTAGTTGCGGTTGGCCTGGGGTGGCTCGCCGCCGTAGAGCAGCCGCCAGCGCTCCTTCAGGACACCCGTCGCCAGGTGCGGCAGTTCCGCGACCTGTTTCAGCACCGTCTCGCTCATATGGTCTCCTTTCCAACCAAGTGAGCGACATGAGGGCTAACCTCGCGCCCCACCTCAAGGCCCAATGTCGAATTCCCAAGGAAACTTCCCTCCGCAACCCGCGTCCGAAAACGGAGACGCAGCAGGCCCGTGGCGAGGATGTCGCTTAGTTCATCGAGCCTCTCGTCAGATGTCATTGACTGCGGGTCATACCCGCCGATGTGGTTGCTCCGCCTCGGTGTACTTTTCGTCGCCATCATGACCATCAACCGACCTCCAATCGGGTCTCGTATTTCGTCCGTGCCAACATCCGCCGCCGCTTCAGCCGCCGGCGATAGGCACGCTGCCGACAGGCTGCTTGGCAGTACCGGGCCTCAGGCCGCCCGACGTAAAACACATGGCCGCAGACAACGCAGACGCGCCGGTAGCAGCCCCGACAATCGCCACAGCGCCGCCAGGTGGCTGCCAGCAGGGCCTCGCGGGTTAGGATCATGATCATGGCGGCACCTTCCCCGCGCGGCCTGGCGCGTTACGGCAGAATTTACACCCCCGCAAACCAACTCTGTCTAGGACCGCGACTGGTTCCCGTGGCATCTTGGCAGTCGGGCCCAGGAAGGACCCGTTACCGATAACGTCCCGCGAGATGACCCAAGGGACGCGGCCCGTAACGGAGCGGCCCCATCCGTTACCGATGCTGTCCTTACGCACGTTACCAGGGACGCCAGCGGCAACGCGGTGGCAGTCGGTCATGACCGACCTGCCGTTTTGGCTCGGCGGCGATAGGCCGCCTGCTTGCAGGCCTTCGAGCAGTAGATGCCGTCGCGCCGCCTGGCGACGAAGCGCTGGCCACAGACCAGGCAGCTGCGCGTGCGCTGCCTCCTGCGGGCCTCCCTGCGGCGGGCGAGGATGATGTCCTGGTTGCATCGCTCGCTGCACAGCGATGCGTGCGGCATCCCGGCGTAGAAGATCTTGCCACAAACGCTGCATTGGCGTCGGTAGCAGCCGGTGTGGTCCCGGCCCCACCGGGCATGCCACTCGGCCAGGTCCGCCTGCGCGACCGGGTCCTCGGCATAGCGCTGGTTCTTCGTGTTCATCGCGTTCTCCCTCCGGACACGCACCCGACCCGGCCGCCATGGCGACGACCGGATCGGGGCATGTTCCCATCCTCAGTTGAGCTGCTCGTAGACCTCGCGCTGGCGGAAGATCAGCGCGCTATTGCGGTTGGCGCGGTGGTAGGCGGACGCGAGCCTGTTCAGGGTGTCCCGCAACGGGGTGATCTGATCCCGCAGCGCGACAACCGCCTCGTCGTTCTCCGCCTCCGCTTCGGCCCAAGCCGGTCCGCGAACGGGCTCGGCCTTGAGGTAGCTGCGATTCTCCCGGCTGATTGCCTTGTGGGCCTTGTCGAAGGCTTGGCCATACTGCTGTTCCAGGTCGCTGATCTTGTCGGCGACGTGGCCCTGCAACTGCAGCAGCAGATCGTGGCGGTCCCGGATGAGTCGTCCGAGGGCCACCAGCACATCCCACGATTCGGCCACCACGCGGCGACGTTCGTTCAGCACGGCCTGGCTGTCGTGATCGAACCACTGATCGGCTCGGTTGAGCGCTTCGCGGTCCCCGGTGAGCGTCTTGAACCGTTCGGTCAGGTTCCTGAGCGCCTTGTTGTGGCGCTGCACCGCTTGGGCCAGTGGCTCGCCCACCTCGGCGGGGTCAACGTCCAGCGGCGACAGGTCGACCCGCTTGAGCACGTCGGCATCCTTGGTGTTGGCATCAATCCATTGCATCATTGTGAGCAGTCCTCAGCAGGCCAGTGGAGTGCGCCCGTGCCCGACGGCCTGCGAGTCGGACACGGGCGAACGGGGGGATTGCCGCGTGAGACGGTCAGATCGCTCCGCAGGCGCGGAGGTCACTCTCGATGCGGGCCTCGATGATCTCTGTCAGGGCCTGCTGGTGGCTGCCGCAGTGCTCGCAGAGCCCGTAGATGATGATCCGGCCCTTGCCCGGGGGCGGTGCAGCCGGGCTGTTCTTGCCGGGGAAGTACAGCGCCTCGACAACCCCGGGCCGTCCGCAAAGCAGACAGGGCTTGAGCCCCCTGGCGGGACCGAAGGGCGCAACGGTGGCGCGGTCGATGTCGACCATGGTGGTCCTTTCATGAAGAAGGGTTGGTGAAACGAAGAAGGCCACGCCCCAGGGGGGACGCGGCCAGAGTTTGGAAAAACCTGCCCCGATTATCACTTAGCCTATAGACTCTATAAGCTAAGTGATAACTTTCGCGGGTTGAGGGCTGTTTTCAGACGTAAGCGGTTGTCGCACATGACCTTGCGAACTTGGAAAGCTCCTGGATCAAGGCGGTGCTCTCGCCTCAGCGACTGTCGCTAACTTCCTGTAGCGCAGGCCGTTAGGAGGTTTGAGGCCCAGCCGCTGGCATACGGCCTTGTTGCTCGGTTCCAGGCCTTCGGCCGCCAGATTGTCCATGGTCTGGGCATACTGGCGAACCCGTTCCCTGAAATCGGTGCGACGCGTCGAGGTGGCCATGCCTGGAAAGAGCTCGGCGGCATAGACCGGCGTCACATCCAGCGTGTCGGGCAACGGCTCGTTGCTGGCGACGTAGATCGTGGCCTCGTTGGTCAATGGCCGGAGCCTGCCGATGGCCTGCATCAGTTCACCGACGACCACGTGCCGCCAGACGGCGTGCCAGCGCTCGTCGCCGTACCGCTGACGACGGACCTGCCAGAGGTCCGGACCGACCTGGTGGGTGTGCAGTTGCCACTCGAGGGGCGGCGACTGAAGCGTCTCATCGAGGGCCCCTCGACCGAAGGCGGCCACAGCCAGCAGTTGCAGACAGACCTCGTTGGGCATCGGGCGGCCGAGGATCAGCCCGGCCTCGAAATCCTGGAACGCGTTGAGCCCCCGCAGCGCTCCGTAGTGGATCACCGTGGCGTCGCCGTGTGCGGCGTCCAGATGTTCCTGCAGGGCTTCCTCGTCGGCCTTGAAGGTGATACAGACCAGCGACTCGTCCCGGTGCCGCCGGGCGACCTCTGTCGCCAGCCGGCGCGTCCAGCTCTCGTCGCGCGCCAGGTCGCGGCGGGTGCCGGCCCGGGTGCCGATCCGGTCCATGATCTGGTAGATGGTCGCCTTCTGCTCGATCAGCGGCGTCTCAATGAGCTCCACCTCCCGGCCCGTCACGCCCGCCACGACGCTCGGCTCGGCCGTCGCATCGAGCATGACGACCTGCCGGTTGGGCGGCAGGAACGCCTGTCTCGTCCACCGGCACGCCCCAACGGACAGGTGCACCGGCCGAGGCTCTGTCAGCAACTCCTGCAGGTCGGCCAGGATGTTCGGCAGGGCGGTCCTGCGGCGCGCCGCATGGTAGGCCTGCTTTAGCAGATCGAGGAACAGCTTGTCGTCCCCAAGGAGCACCTGGTCCTGTTGGGTGACGATCTGCTCCAGCACGGCCTGTGATTCCTGCCACCGTCCTTGCCCGGCGACGGCGCAGGCCCGCAACACATCCTCGGCGGCGCGGCGGAAGACGTCCGTCAACGCCAACAAGGCCTGGTCCCCCTCGATGGGCTGCTGGACGACCGGCGGGTTGTTCATGCCGTCCATACCTGAGCGCAGGACGTCGAGGTTCTCGATGAAGCTGCGGAGTCGCTCGACGGTCAGTTCCACCGGCGCGGCCAGGGCCGAGAGTGCATCCTCATCGAGCACGACCAGCGGGCGACCCTTCATGGGCCTGAGCGTCCAGAGATCCTCCCGCCGCAGATGCCACGACGTCAGAATCAGCACCTGGGCCGTTCTGTTTGCCCGAGCAGTGAACAGCCGGCGGTATGCGCACCGCTTCCGCTTGACGCAGTCCTGGCACGGCCCCCAGCGGATCACGTAGCCCAACTGCCTGAAGAAGGCGACCATGTCCCGATGCGGGCACTCATCCTCGTCGGTCGGCCCCTGTCGCCAATAGTGTGTCGAGACGCCGAGGGCCTGAAGGTCGCTGCGGACCTGCATGGCCAGGTCATGCGTGGGGGCGGCATAGACGGCTCGCGTTCCGTGCTCGGTTAGAGCGTGAAGAACCGCGTGGGTCTTGCCGACGCCCGGTGGCGCGGCGGCCAGGACGATCGGCACGGCAGGCCGCAACGCGGCGGTCAATGACTCGGGCAGTGAAACCACGGGCTTCCTCCAGGGAGATCCTCTCGGGCGGATTCCAGTGCGCGTCGTGACGCACACGCAACGAGTAGAGTTGACGCAGTGAACGAGGCCGGACGGCCTGGCAGGCGGGGCATTCCGGCACGACGCCGACGGCCCGTGCAGCTGCCCGCGCGGCGACACAACTGAAGCCGTACGACGCATTGCCGTAGACGGAACGGACAATCGATTCCGCCTTGGCCTGGGCGTTCTCGGCTGACAGCTCGGGCCGGTTGACTGTCGTCCAGCTCGACAGCAAGGACAGCACGCCGCCGAACGGCATCTTCGTCGCCTTGGCCCAGCAGGCCAGCTGTAGCTCGGCTCGGTTACGGTTGCCCGGGCTGACGAGGGTACCTGCGAGCTGGCGGATGCAGTCCGGCATGTCGTCGCTTGCCAGTTCATCGACGACGAACCCGTCAGGCCTCACCTTGCGGCCGGTCAGCTCGGCGGTCCGACGAGTGAACTCCCGCGTCTCGCGGAGCCTGGTCAGTTCCGTGGACCACCATGCTGCAGCGGCCGGTGACAGTGCGGGCGCGTGGTCGCCCGGCCACAAGGGTGGTCGCGGCTCGGTGGCCAGGGCCCGGATCTCGTCGGCCGTGAGCGTCATGAGTTCGTCGTGCGTCAGCTCGGCTTTGAAGAGCCCCGACTTCGGGTGCTGCTGGTTCGGGGCCCGCAGCATCCGCGGCAGGCTGTAGACGGCGCTGTCGACCGGCAGTTGGGGGCAGCCCTCGGCCTCCAGCCGCTTGACCAGGGCGGCAACGATGCGCTTCATGTCGGCCGTCAGCGCCCGGCTCGGCTCGATGCCCATGGCCGCCAGGTGGACCAGGATGTGGAGGCCCTTGCTGCCCGAGAACCAGATGCGGACGGCTTCCTCGGACAGTTCGAGGCGGTGCGCCAGGAAGGCCACCAGGTACCGGCCGGCCACCAGGGCCTTGTCCAGGTCCCCGGCGCAGTCGATGTCAAAAAACAGCGGCACCAGGTGCGGCAGGGCCGCGTCGCCGACATACTGTTCGCGGACCTGTCGCCAGCGGTGCGCCGGTCGGCCCTCGGGCCGCGAAGCGAAGGTCTGGGCGCTCTGGAAGAGCACCTGGTGTTTGCGAGACGCTTCGTGCTCGAGGCGGGCCAGTTCGTCGACGGTCGACGGTCCGAACCGCCAGCTCCCCCACCGACCGCGGCGGTCCATCAGGCCGTAGCAGCGGTAGCCCGGCGCGGTCCATGTCGCGGGGTCCGGGCCGGGTACAGCACCGTCGGTCATGTCTTGGGCATCGTTGAAGGCAACCATTCTGCTCCTTTCATCTTGATGCGGCGGACGCCATGTTTTGGACCTGTGTCACGCGCCGCTTTCCGTCCCCAGCCCGGCCAGGGCGGCCTGGGCGCGCCGCCGGGCAGTATCGAGGAACTGAAGTTCCTCCTGCTCCCGGGCTATCTCCTGATTGAAGCTGTAGAGGTCGATCACTTGCTCGATGGCCTCGCGCAGTGCCTTCTGGAGGGCGGCCGGCGGCAGGGCCTCCAGCTCGTACACGTGCTCGCCGTGGCGAGCCACGAACTTGTCGCGGTTGGCGCTACCTTTCTTGGCCGTCATCTTCGGCGGCAGGCCGAACCGCTCCACCTGCTCGCTTGTCAGCGCCACCTTGATCGGCACGATGTCCGTGATGCCGAAGTCGTCGCGAAGCGAGCGGGCCATCGAGTGGGCGATCTCCTCGCCGTCGGGGTCGAAGTCGGTCACCGCCAGGAGGACCAGCCGCTCCTTGCCGCTGGCCTCGAAGCGCCGGAAGATGTCGTAGCGCGGCGGGACCGAGCAGTAGCCCCGCCCGCTGGTCATCGGGATGCAATACTCCTGGGCCACCGGCCGCAGGATCGGCACGATGGTGTTCTTCTCCACCAGCAGCTCCAGGTGATTCGGCTGCGACCGCATGCGGTCGCGCCAGTAGCCCTTCAGGAAGTTCTGCATCTCGCGGCGAAGAAAGGCCTGGCAGTCGGCGAAGCCGTTGAAGTCGGTCACCGGGCGGGTCTCGTCGGCGATGACCTCGAAGGGCACGCGACCCTCGAAGCGGGCCCGCGTCAGCAGTTCGTCCAGGGCCTTGTAGCAGCGGAGCGTGTTGCTGTAGCGCGAGTCGGGCTTGGCGGCGTGCACCAGGGGCGGATCGTTGAGCAGGGCGTAGTGGATCTGCCGGACCGACAGCGGCCAGAACTCGCGGCGCTCCCGGATGACCCTGCTGATGGCCTCCAGGAAAGGGGCTTTGGCCCGGCTGATCCGCGAGCGGCGCTTGGTGCCCTGGATGATCATCGGGGTCACCTCGACGCGCGACCGCTGCCGGCGGAACTCCTGCACCGACCGGAAGGCCTCCTCCGGGCTGGCCGAGACGACCTCCTCGCGGAGCTTCTCCTCGAGGGTCTTCTCCCGCTGGCGGTTGCACTCCCGCAGGAGCTGCATGAACGCGTCGTGGCTGGCGTCCTTGTCGAGGTCCCTGACCCGGCAAGGCACGGTCGTGAGGCCCGCCAGCCGGGCGGCGGCATGGCGGCGGTGGCCGCTGATGATCCAGCCGTCGCGGGTCACCAGCAGCGGCTCCTGCACGCCGTGCTCGGCGACGCTCTCGGCCAGGGCGATGATGTCGGGGTCGGCCGGGTCGACCGGCCTATAAAGCCGGTCGTTCTCCGGGCTGGGCCGCACCTGTTCGAGCGGCAGTTCGAAAACTCGGACATGTCCGAGTTCCGTGGGCACGTCCGTTACGGCTTGGGTCATGGTCACCTCCATGGTTGTCAAAGAGCGGGGATTCGCAGGGATCGCCGGCGACAGCCCGGACGGAAAGCCAAGACGCCGTTGGCGTGCGGACTGACGTTCAGAAGGCGTCCTAAGCTGTCTGGCACAATGAATGCACAGCATGCTCATTGTCGCCGACTGTTTGCCGCACGATCTCAGGGCCGGGTGCCATGGCCGCTTGCGGCCATGAGTTTTCAGGCCCACCGGCATGGCCGCAAGCGGCCATGGCACCCCGTTCCTCGGGTCTC
>JAFGPY010000265.1 GCA_016935955.1 Planctomycetota bacterium | reverse complement strand
GCCGAGCGGCTGCTGCACCTGGCCGAGCAGGACGTGGCCTTCCGCTGGAAGATGTACGAGCATCTGGCGTCGCTGGACTTCAGCCAGAAGTAAGGACGATCGCCGCGGGCGGCCGTCGCCGCAGGCGAAGTGCCGACCCGATGGATGCAAATGCAAGGGAGCCGTCCCTTCGAGGGACGGCTCTCTTTTTTGTCATCCCGCGTGGCTGCGAGCAGCCACCCTACGTCTTCGTGGTTCGCGCGTGCGGCCGTGGATCCAACTTACATGCCCATGGCCGCGAGCGGCCATGGCACCAGGCAGCCATCCTAAGTGTCCACCTCTAAGGCGAGACGACGACGCGGGCACGGCGGACCGTGCCCTACGGACTGCCTTCGAAGGCTTGCCGCCGCAACGGGAATGGCGGGACAACCGGCGTGCCCGAGAAGGTAACTTTTCAGGAAATCCGAACGGACCGGGAGGCGTTGAATGTATAGCGGTATCGGTGCGTCCAAGGACAGCGGCGAAGCCGCCTGGGGCGGCGGAAGATATCATCTCACGATCACCGCCGATCCGGGGGCCGCGCAAGTCGCGATTTTGTGTTGACCGAGACGGTTTTTTGACCTAATTTCGCGGCCGTTCGAACGTAATACTTCTCAGGGGATCCGTGGCTATGAAGACACTTCGCCTTGTGATGGTTCCGGTCGTGCTGCTGGCGCTGTCGGCGACGGCGTCGGCTCAGTGGCGGCCGGGTGACGGTCGTCCGCCGCGTCCCAATCAGCAGAACCAGGACCAGAACATCGAGCAGGGCACGTCGCGAGCGCCCGAGAACGAATCGAACCTGCCGGAGAACCAGCAACTCATCCCGCCCATCACCGACGAGATGGGCGAGCCTCCGCTGATTGACGACGGCGGTTTCGTCCGCGCCTACCAGGCCGCCGAGACCGGGCTCGTCCGCATCTACGCCGACAAGGACCGCAAGGCGATCGGCTTCGTGATCCCCGGCGGCGACGAAGAACACCAACTCATCGTGACCAATTTCCTGGCCCTCGCCGGCACCCACTGGATCGACATTCGCGGCGGCGAGGACGGAGCCAAGTTCGAGGTCGAGGGGCTGTTGAACCACAACGAGCAACAGGACCTGGCCCTGATCCGGGTCAAGGCCTCGGACAGCCGCAAGGTCAAGCCGCTGTCGCTGTCGGATCGTGATCCGCGGGTGGACGAGATGGTCTACGCGTTCGGGCTGAGCAACCGCAAGATGGCCGACTGGGCGGGCAACGGCAAGGTGCTGGGGATCGAGCCGGGCGGCAACGTGGACGGACCGCCGAACTCGCAGTGGATCAGCACCGAAGCGATCATCAGCGAGGGGAACATCGGCGGCCCGCTGCTGAACCGCGACGGCCGCGTGGTCGGCCTGTGCACCCACAACGGCAAGAACGGCCGCGGGCCGTACCTGTCCGTGCCGGTGACGGAGATCAAGGCCCTGATCGAACAGCAGAATTTCGGCCCGGGGCGATTCCCGACGCCGGTGGGCGGTTTCCGCTGGCCGGAGTCGAAGACCAAGACGACCGAGACCTTCAGCGAATCGAAGATTCGGGCGGCGATCTTCGGCCTGAAGAAGACGCTCGACTGCAAGAAGTGCAACGGCTTCGGCTTCCTGGTCACGCCGCAGTACCGCGTTGACGACCGCACCGGGTCGCGAACGAAGTTGCCAGACCGCAAGGACACCTGCCCCGACTGCGGCGGCGCGGGCGTGGTCATCAAGCCGGGCCTGCAGCAACTGGTGTCCACGGCGTCCAAGGCGCTGCTGAACCCGGACGCGAAGATCGACGAATCCGACCTGGCCAAGCTCCGCAGCCTGGCCCGCGAATCGTACGATCGCGCCGCCGTGAACCGCAAGATACTGGCCGACACGCTGACGCCGACGGCCGACCGCGTCCTGGAAGACGTCGAGAAGAACCGCGGCGAGGCCGTGACATTCCTGGCCCGCGTCGGTCCGTCGCTGCGATTCCAGGGCCAGGAGTTCCAGTGCGTGCTGTCGTACGAATCGAACCAGTGGCTGCTGACGACCGGGGCCGACGTTCGCGGCGCCCGGGCCGCGCAGCCGCCCCCGGGCGCGGACCCGCGCGACCGTCGTCGCGGGGAGGGCCAGCAGCGGCAACGCAGCGCCTCACTGGTCATGGTCAGCGGCGTCGTCCAGGGCTACACGGTGGTGGTGTCGAACAAGAAGATGTACCGTCTGCCGCTGATCGAGGCGGCGGACATCGCCACGCTGCGAAACTGAGAATCAGGCCAGGGATCTGCCTCCTTTGAACGACGGGCCGCCACGATGGCGGCCCGTCGTTTTGCGCGGCTGCGCCCGGGCAGGTGGTCGGCGAACGGCGTTCTCGGGTTTTCATGTCGCAAAACCGGCCCCGGCATGCTCTTCTACTATGAAGCCGACCTCGAGGCGGCTCGTCTTTCGCATCCGACTCACAGAGGAGCATTACCTTGAGAAGTGACGCCGATGTAGTGGCTGACGTTCTGGGCGGTCGCCGGGACGCGTTTGCCGAGCTGGTCGACCGCTACCGCGGCACGGCCTGCGCCGTGGCCACGGCGGTGCTCGGCGACCGGCATCGCGGCGAGGACGCCGCCCAGGAGGCGTTCCTGTTGGCGTACGAGCAGTTGGCCGCACTGCGGGACCCTGCGGCCTTCTCGTCGTGGCTGCTGACGATTGTCCACCGGCAGGCCTTGCGCATGGCCAGCCGGTCCCGGGAGGTGGCATCGCCGGAAGCCGCAGCGCGGTCGGTGGCAACGCAGAGCAATGGGCAACTGGACGATGCCGCGGCGGCATTGCTCGATCGCGTGGCCGACCTGCCCGAGCACGAGCGTCTTGTTGTGACGTTGCACCACTTCGACGGCCACAGCGTGCGGGCCATCGCCGAGATGACCGGCAGCCCGCCAGGTACGATCACTAAACAACTCTCGCGGGCCTACCAGCGCCTGCGCGACCAGATGAAGGAGTTCAGGCCATGACCGATCATGACCAACTCAGCAACCAACTGGACGACCTCGGCCGGAAGGTGCGGCCGGCCGAGGCGTTCACCGACGAAGTGCTTCGCCGCCTGTCCCGCATCGAGGACGCCCAGCGGGAAAGCGAGCCGGAAGATGCCGTTGCGATGCCCGCCCGGACCGACGTGGGTGGTCGGCCCGGCGGCGCGCAGCGCGTCCGTCGCCTGTGGCGGGCCCTGGTTCCCGCCGCGGCCGCCGTGGCGACCCTGGTGGCGGTGGCCTGGCTGCTGTTGCCGAACGGCACCGCCTTCGCGTGGGACGACGTCGTCAAGGCCATGGGCCGCGTCCAGGGATTTCGCGTGACCCTCTTCAACGAGGACCCGAACCGGACCGACGAGTCGCGGCGGCTCTACAAGATCGAGTTTCACTACCGCGCGCCGGACCAGTGGCGGGCCGAGGGAGTGGGCCACGTGCAGTTCATTCGCGGCGACGAGGTGCGGCTCTACAGCGCCGAGAAGCGGGACTTTGTGGACCCGGCCAAGGCGCGGCTCCGGCTGATTCCGCCCGACTTCGTCGCCCGGCTGGGCCAAGGTGACCTGCTGCAGGAGATCCTGACGCTGCTGTTCGAGGGCGATCCGCCCGAGGGTAAGCCCGTGCGGTCGGACGGGGCGGCCGAGGCCGGCGGCGTGGAGGTGTTCGACTACGCACGCGACGCCACGAAGCGCTGGGCCCGCATCTGGGTGCTGCGCGAGAGCCGTCTGCCGCTGCGAATCAAGGTCTTCGAGCCGCGACAGGAAGACTTCATGCTGCTGACGTTCGACTACTCGGACCCGCAGCCGGAGAGTTACTTCGACCCCGAGCACTTCCGGCGGGTCGTGATCGAGAACGGATTGCGGCGCGAGTACCAGATTCTGCGGGCCGGGGCCGAGCCGCTGAGCGGCAACCCGACCGAGCCCGGCCACGTTCACGAGATGCTGGGCGACTACAAAGCGGCCGAGCTTGTCCTTGCGGCCGGTCGCGACGACGGGATCATCGCCATTGAGCACACCGATCCGGACAACGTTGCCCCGCGCGGCGGGTGTATCCTTCACGAGGGCTACGAGGCGCCGACCGACAACTGGGGCAACGTCTACTATATGACCGGCGGCTTCAAGCCCGTCAGCGGCAACTGGCGGTACTGTTACGTCCCTCTGCCGGAGTTCAAGCGAGGCGAAGGCGAGCGGATCGTCACGCTGAGGTACGCCATCGAAGCACAGGTGCCCGCGAAGAGCAAGATGTACAGCCACGAACTCATCTACCGCGTGCTGAAGGAGGAACGCGTCCCTGTCGGCCTGGACTCCGCCGACAAGGTGGCCGAGGAGAGCTGGGCGAAGTCCGCGTCGCCGGAAAAAGTCGAGACGGCGCGCATTCAATACCTCCGACAGTCGGCTCCGGCGTTGACCCAGTGGCGGCATATCGAAGAGCAGTTGACCAAGCGTCCTCGCGACCTGCAGTTGCTCTGCTGGGAGTACGACCTGCTTCGCGAGCACGGCCGCCAGGAGAAGGCCCAGGCCGTGGCCGCCGAGGAAATCCTGCCGGCGTTTCTCGAAGACCCGGTGAAGCACTATGCGGCCGGGTGGACGGTCGGCCTGTACCTGCGGGAGGTTGCCGATCGCGACGGGCTGGAATCGCTGCTGCCGCTGACCCGGCGGTTGGGCGACGTCTGGCAGCGGGCACAGAAGGAACTTCGCCGGGGCGAACTCCAGAATGCCGAGTACCTGTTCAAGGAAACGCACTCCGCGCTGGGCTGGCTGGTCCAGGTGCCGCAGGCTCTTGCGTCGTTCGAAGCCGGACCGAAACCCCAGGCGACGGACATTGTCCGCGGACGGGACGGGCGTGTTGCGGTTCGCGTGGTGCTGCCCGACGCGCCGCCGCGGGAGGCCGGCGCACATCCCTCCGGCATCTGGGAGTTGACGCGCGTGCCGCCCGGCACCCTCTGGCGGACACTGGCAAGACACAACGACATGGACGGCCGGCGATACGCCTGGTTGCTCGAGCCGTCGGCCGATGCCGTACCGGAGGTGTTCACGCTGGGATTCAAGCCTTACGTAATCGGGCGTTCCGGCAGGGGTCTGGACTCGATTCAGACACGTTGGGACTTGACGATCCCCGTGCCGACCGAGCCAACGGTCGACTCTGTCGCAGACTGGTGGGCGGCGAACGTCAGCGACAAGGATTGGCACGCGAAAACGGAAGAGCAGTCGCCCTACTACCAACTTTCGCGTGCCGCCGCGACGGCGTTCGAGGACCGACAGTACGAGGACGCGATCAGGTTGTATGAACAACTGATCGAACTGCCCAAGGACCAGTGGCCCGAGTACATGCTCAACCCCGCCAACGGCGACATGTACGAGGTCAGTCGCCAGAACTGCCGCCACTGCGTGCTCGAGGCGCGCATCGGCCTAGGGAAGATCGACGACACCCTGGCCGTCGTGGCGGCCGAGGAGGCCAAGCTGCCGCCGCTCGACCCGAAGACCGAGGATTACGCCGCGCTTCGCGAGGGACTGGGCAGACGCAACGGGTGGCGAAGGATTCGCCTAGCGGCCGTGCGCTACCTGATCGAGCGCGGTCGTCTCGATGAGGCGTCCGCCATGATGAACGAGATCGCCCGCAGCAGGCCCGATCCGATGCGGTTCACAGACAGCCACATCGCGTTGCAGCTCAACGGCGGGTACACGTCCTTCGTACCTCGTCACGAGGTGCGACGACTGTGGCGGGAGTTCGACACGGTCGCCTGGGACCTGAGCGACAAGATCGAGCAACAGGCCCGCCAACAGGGACACATGGACTAGTGGACCGTCACGGTTGAATCTGCGGGTGCCATCTTTGAAGGGCGCAGCCCCAAAGTGTGCGGCGCCGGACACAGAGCACACTTTGGCGTCGGCTTCGCCGCCGCTCCAAAGTGTGAACCCTCAACTCCCGGTTTCGACCCTGACGGTCCACTAGGCCACGGGCCGCCTTCATGGCGGCTCGTCGTTTTGCGCCCGCCGACGGATATGAGAATCGCGACGCGATAGCCCGCAACCTGGGGGCAGGAGACAGGTTTCAGTTCCAACGGCACGAAGAGGGAGCGAAGGCCTGGTGGCCACAAGCATGCTTCTGCAAGCAGAAGCATGGCACCGCCGCACGCCTGTGGCAACAAGGCTGCCGAGAGGCCGGCCGGCCAGCGTACGGGACGGACGATAGGATGGAACGCGTAGCGAGTCTTTTGGGAGAGCGGACGATGAGAAGGATTCTCTGGTCAACGGTATTGATGTCGACGGTGCTGGTCGCCTCTGCGGCGGTCTGGGCCCAGGACGCCAAGGGCATCCTGCCGGCGAAGGACCCGGCCGCAACCGAAGGGCCGCAGGTGAAGTACGTGGAGGCGGTCGCCGACAAGCATCCGCGGCTGCTGATTACGGCCAACCGCATTGACCAGCTCAAGACCTTCTACAACAGCCCCGAAGGCAAGCTTTACCGCGACCTGATGGAAGGCTACGTCGCGGGATGCACCGTGCCGGGCAATCGCCGCACGTCGTCGGGCTGGGGGCAGGAGTACGGCCTGTTCAAACTGCCGATGGTGGCGATGCACTACGTGGTCACCGGCAACAAGGACTCCTTCGACAGGTCGGTGGCCTACCTGAAGTGGCTCGCCGGGACGGCCGACTGGAGCAGCGGCGGCGAACCGGCCGTCGAGGACACGCCCGAGGCCTATGCCGCCGTGCTCGAGAAGATGATGCGGTTCGGGCCGCAGGGCGAGCGCAACAGCGACCATGCGGCCTCGTTCACAATGGTCGGTGCCGCGCTGACCTGGGACTGGCTCTACAACGACCTGGACCCGGCCTTCCGTGAACAGTTCCGCAAGATCCTCTGGCAGCACGCCCGGGCGATGTACTACGGCGGCCACCTGAAAGGCAACCCCGGCGGCGGCTACTGGCGCGGCGTGCCGGCCTACAACCACCGCTGGTTCCGCGACTGGGGCATGGCCCTGGCGGCGATCGGCGCCGCCGAGGGCAAACGCGACGAGCAGTGGTTCCTCCGCGAAGTCCGCAAGGAACTCAAGTACATGTGCGACTGGTTGCCCGTGGACGGCAGCCAGCACGAGGGACCGGGCTACGGTTCGAGCGCCGGCGCCCTGGGCATGGCCTTCCAGGTGTCCGACGACCTGACCGGGACGCGCTTCCTCGATTCGCCCTTCT
>JAFGPY010000264.1 GCA_016935955.1 Planctomycetota bacterium | reverse complement strand
TGGCCGAGACGATCCGCCGCGAGCGCCGGGCGATGGCCGAACAACGTGCGCAGGCCATGCGGCAGGCCCGCGGCCCCGCGCCGGGCCCCGTCGGCCGCAACGACCCGTGTCCGTGCGGTTCGGGGCTGAAGTTCAAGAAGTGTTGCGGCAAGTGAGCGCAAAGGAATCGGGCGTGGCGGCTTGGCGGCCGTCACGCCCGTGTTGATTGTCCTCGGGCTCGAGGCCCGCAATGTGCTGAAGACCGATCCGGCGGCAACCGGCCGTCGATCTACGGATTGTCCTTCTTCTCGTCCGGCTCGGACTTGGCCTCGATGTCGGTGGTGTTGCCGCCGGTTGTCGAGGCGTCGGCCTTCTCGTCCGTCGTCTCGCCCTCGCGCTTGGGAATCTCGCCCGAGCGGATGGCTTCGAGAATCTTGTCCTTCAGGGCCGACACCTTCTCGTCCATCGGCGGATTGATCTTGCAGGCGATCAGCGGCTTGAGCATGTCCATGGCCTCTTTCGGGCTGCCGCCGTACAGGAGTTCCTCGCTTCGGGCGTAGATCTTATCGATGCTCTCTAGGGTCTTCTTGCGGAGGTCCTGCACGCGCTCGCAGAAAAACATCTGCGTGGCCTTGGCGATCTGCTTCTCGATGCGCTCCTTCTCACCGGGGAACAGGTCCGGCTCCTTCAGCCGCCGCGAAAGATGATCCACCGGCGTGGCCTTGTACGAGGCGCGAATGGCGGCCGTGTATTTCTTGTCCTTCTCCTCGATGTCGTCGAGCGACTTCAGGATGACGTTGAAGGGACCCGTTTCGAGTTTCTTCTCGGCGTCGTCCATCGACTTGCGGCTGCTCTTCTTCCACTTCATGACCGCCTTGGCCTGGCTGAGCGTGGCCTGCCACTCGCGGCTGTTGCCGTCGTTGGGCACGTAGCCGATCAGGTTGTTCTCGCCGTCGGTCAGCAGCAGGCACGGAATCCAGATCGAATTGATCTCGTCCCGCAGGCGACTGACCTCATCGATGAACTGGCCCGAGTAGAACTTCACGCGGAGGAAACCGTTCAGGCCGGGCATGTTCTCGAACTTCGATTCGCCCCATCCCCAGCCGTCCTGGTCCATGTAGAGGATGGCCACGGGCACGTCCTCCTTGGCCGCCTTCTCCAGGGCCGGAAACAGCTTATCCGGCTCCGCCCAGTCGTCCTTGCCCGCCTGCAGATTCGTGCAAATAAGCATCGTGGCCAGACATACCACGGCCGCCGTCCAAAGCGATTTCATCGTCGCGTCCTCCCACCTTGCCGCCAGGAAATGAGTGCTGAGCTGGTTTCCACCCAACCGCTGCAATTATCGAGTGTAGCCAAATCGGCGCAGACTTCAAGCTCTTAGATACAAGAACAACGATCCGTGGCGGCAAAATCTTCCGAAAATCGGGAAAACGCTGCTGTCGCCCCGCAATCCCGCGTCAGCGATCGGTTAAGCGGTATGACATAAGCCTCTTGAGGTGTCCGTTAGTGGGTGCCATGGCTGCCCCGCAGCCATGCGTGAGACAGGAGCCATTCGGCATGCCTGACGGAGCAGGCATGGCACCCAACGGAAGAACACTTATCTGATACCGCTCAGCTCGTACTCCAGGACCATGTTTCGGACGCTGCGCAGGGCGTAGGCCGATTGCGGCGTCCAGACCAGTCGCCAGTCGGGCGTCTCGACGTCGGCGGCAGGCGGGCGGCCAATCAACTCCTCCGGCGTCAGGGTCCGGGCCGTGCGGACGGCGAATCGTTCGGCCGGCGGGAAGCTCGCCGGGTTGATGTGCGTGCGGCGAACATGGACGCGAATCCGTCGCGGCAGTCGCCCGCCGGGCGCCGTCACGGCCGTCAGGTAACGCTGCCTTTCGAGGAAGAACCAGCCCTTGGTGTTGACGGTCGTCCAGCGGCGGCCGTCGCTGGTGACGGCGATCTCGGGCGTGAAGATGTCGATCAGGGTTCGTGAGGGATTGGTTACTTCGAAGACCAGCACAGGATCGCCGCCGATGATGCGGCCAAGGTCCTCGCTGCGGCCGCTGCGCAGGCGATCGGCTGCGCAGCGCAGCTTTGCGGCCGTGCGCTTCGACGCCTCTCGGGTGAGCCGCAGGCGGCGCAGGTAGATTTCCTCCAGGGCCGGGTCGTTGCCGTGCCGCGTGCGTTGCCAGACGTCCACCGTGCCGGTCATCAGGGCGTCGGCGAAGTCGGACAGTTCGGTCAGTTCGGCGGCTGCAGCGGCGAGCACGGCGGCGGCCTGCTTCGTCTTGCTCTGGCGGCGCAGCCGCTCGGCGCGGACCACGTTGCGCCCGACGCGGTTGATCGTCTGGCGTTGCTGGCCGTGCATGGCCTGGTGCATGCCGGCCAACTGGCAGACGTCCAGATCGTCGTCGGCCCAGCGCGCTCTGGACCGGGCGGCGGCAACGGACTCGATGCCGCGAGCCGCCTGGCGGATCACGCGGCCGGCCCAGGCGCTGTCGCGGTAGGTCAGGTAGACGAACGGATCGGTCGAGACGAACTCGTGCGAGTCGAGATGGTACGTGCGGCAACCTGGGATCGGCGGGTTGCGGCGCTCGTCCATGTAGCGGTCGAAGAAGACGTCCGACGACAATTGGGCGTAGGTGCGGGCGACGTCGCGTGCGGCCTCGGGACCGTGGAGGTGTGCGGCCACGCGGCGGGCGACCTGCGACGGAGCGATGGCCTTGCTGTTCCAGGCATACTGGGCGCTGGCCACCACGCCCGGCCAGCCGACGATCGGGTTGGTGGACCGCATTTCCCAGAGCGTCGTCATTTC